>JAIRNX010000130.1 GCA_031257815.1 Lactobacillales bacterium | reverse complement strand
ATTTTACACCGCGCGTATCTCAAAATATTTCTGAAATTATTGCTTTCATTGAAGATTTAATAGCAAAAAACTGGGCCTATCAAGTAGGTGGGGATGTGTATTTTCGAGCGCGCAAGTTTCCTGATTACGGTGCATTAGCAAATAAAACGATTGATGACTTAGAAATTGGTGCTAGCAAAAGAGTTGGTGCGGAGCAAGATTTAAAGGAAGATGCGATTGATTTTGCTTTATGGAAAGGCTCAAAAACAGGTGAGCCGTTTTGGGAGTCGCCGTGGGGAGGTGGTCGTCCTGGGTGGCATATAGAGTGTTCAGTGATGGTAACAAAAATTTTGGGTGAGACGATTGACATTCATGGTGGTGGACAGGATTTGGAGTTTCCGCATCATACAAATGAAATTGCTCAGTCTGAAGCGAAGACCGGCAAGCATTTTGCCAATTATTGGATGCATAATGGTTTTGTAACGGTTGGTGAAGAAAACGTAAAAATGAGTAAGTCTTTGGAAAATTTTGTGACCGTACATAAATTATTGCAAGAAGTCAATTCAAAAGTTCTTCGTTTTTTAATGAGTGTAACGCATTATCGTAAGCCAATTCGTTTTTCAAATGCAAGCCTTAAAGAAGCAGAAACGAATTTAGCAAAGTTAAAAAATGTTTATGATAATTTTACTTTTCGTAAAAGTAAAGTGCAGGATTCTTTAATGGAAGATCAGCGAAAATTAGCGGAACTTAAATCTTTTGAAGAAAGTTTTATCTTGGCGATGGATGATGATTTTAATACTGCAAATGGTGTAACAGTTATATATGATTTAGCTAAATGGATGAATATTTACGCTGAGAAAAATATTCTTTCTAAAGTTGTATATGAGCGGGCGATTAATTTGTTTACAACCTGGCTTTTAATTTTAGGAATTGAATTTAAAGCGCAAGATGCTTCTTTAGCAGAAGAAGTTAAGAAGTTGATTGCTGAGCGAAATCAAGCAAGATTAGAGAAAAACTTTCAACGCGCTGATGAAATTCGTGAAATTTTAACAACGCGTGGCATTATTTTAGAGGATACTAATGCAGGTACACAATGGAAAAAGGTAGAAAATTAATTTTGAAGTGGTGAGAGCCTGTTAACTTGTCTCTCTATGGTCGAAGTTTTACTAGAAAGTTATGTAATTCCCTCATTAAAATTAAAAATTATTTGGAAAAGACAGATGTGTATTTAGAAAACGCATATTTGTCTTTTTTTGTGTTCGGAAAAATCTCAAATTTGATTATAATTGTTATAATTTAAGTATTATGATATACTATGAATATGATTACAATTAAATGAGAGAAGGGGATTTTGTGAAAGCTCCAAAACCGGATAAAGTAGCATCAAAAAAAGCAATTCGCGAATTTTTAATGCGTGTTTTTATCGTTCTTTTTATGTTAACTGGAGCGGGAGTTACGGCATATCCTTTTGTTGTTAATGCTTTAAATAATAGTATCAGCAAAACCGTAGTGAATCGTTATCAATCTAAAGAAAATGAAGAATTTCGTGAAAAACAGGCAAAAAAATTAAAAGAAATGAGTTTGGCAGAAAAGCAAAAAAACAAAGCTTTGGAAGACCCATTTTCGCAAGCAAGTTTGGATCATGCTAATTTTGATGCCTTTCATCCTAATTTTTATGCGCAGCATACTATTGCGGTTATTTATATCCCGAAAATCAATGTGAGTCTTCCTGTATTTGATAGCACAGATGAGCGTTTTCTCTCTCAAGGAGCGGCCTGGATGCCGGATACTAGTTTTCCTGATGGGGGAAAAGGTGAGCATTCAATTATTACCGGGCATCGTGGATTGCCTACAGCAGAGCTGTTTTCAGATCTACCAAAGTTAGTTAATGGAGATATTTTTATTATCAAACAAGGTGATGATTATTTAGCTTATAAAGTTTTTGAAAAGAAAACAGTCAAACCAGAAGAAACAGGAATTCTTGATCTCAAGAATGATAAGGATTTAGTTACATTGATAACCTGTACGCCGTATATGATTAATAGTCATCGACTTTTAGTAACAGGAGAAAGAGTTCCTTTTACGCCCAGTATGCTTAAAGATATTGATAATATTGAAACAGCGAAAAAAAATAAAAATATCAAAGTTTATACAGCGGTATCTTCAGCAATCATCGGAAGCATTATGCTTTTACGTTCATTTTGGGTGAGTATGCAATTAAAACGCAGACGTTATAATTTGTGTTTTCGTGTGATGGACAATACTGGAAAACAAGGCTTAACACAAGCTAAGTATCAGTTGTTTGGCTCAAATGGTAAGACACCGCTATCAAAAAATGGTGAACTATTATTTGCCTCACCTAATCAAAATGGTGAAGTTGTTTTTGATGGGATTCCAGGAGGGGAATATATTGTTAAACAAGTAACAACTCCTGTGGGATATCAAACGCTTGATCAGGTTAAATTTAAAATGCACAGTATTAAAGATCCCTTTTTTTCCGCTTCAATTGTTCATCGTGTTTTGAGTAAATTTAATTGGCAACAGTTAAAAGGTAAAGAATTAGTTATTATCAATCCATTGAAATAGAAAGGCTGGATAAATTTTATGGCAGGTATGTCAAAAGAAAAAAAGTGGGCCATTCCTCAATTTGTCGTTAAAATCTTTGCCGTTCTGGTTTTTGTAGGCGGAGCATTAACTACTGCATACCCTCTTTATTGTGATGTGTTAAATGATGTATTAGCAAATAAAGTCAGTGACGAGTACCATTCTAAAGAAAATGAAAAATTTCGTAAGGAACAAAATGCCAGATTGCGCGCACAGCATCAAAAACAAGAAGCTTTAAAAGATCCCTTTTCAAAAGTTTCTCTAGAAAGTTCAAGAGAAAAAGTTGCTAATAATCCGTCAACAGAATTTTTGGTCAAGCATACAATTGCTTTTATTTATATCCCAAAGATTGATCAAAAATTGCCAGTTTTTGATACGACTAATGATTTATTTATGGATCGTGGAGCAACTTGGTTTTCTAAAAGTAGCTTTCCTGGTAGTGGCAAAGGAGGGCATACAGTGATTACCGCACATCGAGGTTTACCAACAGCAACTTTGTTTACCGATTTAGATAAATTAAAAAATGGGGATAAGTTCATTGTGGAAGTGGATAAAAAATATTTAGCTTATGAAGTTTATACACGCTATGTTGTTTTGCCGGATGATTTAAGTAAGATAGATCCGATTAAGGAACAGGACACAGTCACTCTTTTAACTTGCACCCCGTATATGATCAATTCTCATCGTTTATTAGTGGTTGGTAAGCGCGTGCCATTTACACCATCAATGTATGATGATATGAATTCAATTAAATCCGCTCAGGAGAAAAAGGTAGCTAAGTTAATTATCGGACTTTCAGCAGCTGGAGTACTTGCTATATCCTTGGCTTATATTTCTTATCTTCGTTTAAAACATGCACGTAGTTTATATAATTTGAATTTTAGAGTATTAGGTGAAGAAGGGCAGCCTACAGTTGGTGCTCGCTATCAATTATTTGATCGGCGAGGGAAAAAGCCTAAGCGCAGAGATGGCAAGTTAATGATTAGTGAGGTAAATCCTGTAGATGGCAAAGTATCTTTTCAAGGTATTCCGGGTATCTCACTTAAGGTTAAGCAAATTTCTGAAAATGATAAATATCAAAAAATGCCTGATATGCGAATTGGAATTTTAAAAAGAAAGGCTAAAGAATTCACTGTAAGAATAAAAAAACGTAAATTAAAAGGAAAATTAAAAAAAGATGGTAAAAAATATACGATTTACTTACAAAAGAAATAAAAAAACTGTTTGCTTCTCATTTTCAGCTATAACCATCTTTGTAAAAACAAGGCAATACCCGTGCTATTGCGGTATTTGCGATTAAATATTTGAGAAATTTAGGTTTTAAGGTTGATAATGAGCCGTTTAAAGAACATTCGTTATTTTTTCGAGATGCGTTGGTATTGGATAATGTTTATGGAAAATTGCAAACGAATCAATTTTTAAGGCAATTTATGGAGAATGTTTTGTTTAATGAAAAAAATAAATTAAGGCAAGAGATGATGATTAAGTGGCGAGATTGTAAACAGGCTCTTAAATAAATTTATACCTTTGTAAAGGTGTAAAATATAATTTATATGATATAATCCCTTTATAAAGAGCGGAGGGGTATCGTGATTAATCGTCCATTGTATATTAAGCAAATTCAACCATTAATTGACAAGGATGTTATAAAAGTATTAGTTGGCTTTCGGCGTTCAGGGAAGTCTATTTTGCTGGATTTAATTAAAAAGTATCTAGTTAAACACGGAAGAGATCCTGAGCAATTTATTACGATCAATTTTGAAGATTTTGCTTATTATGCTTATCGTAATGCAAAAATAATGCATGATTATTTAAAAGAAAAGATTCAAAAAATTAATGGGAAAGTTTATCTATTTTTGGATGAAATTCAAGAGGTTGCTGGCTTTGAACAAGCGATTAATTCGTTGCGTGTAGCTGAAGATGTGGATATTTATATCACAGGGTCTAATGCCAATTTGTTATCCAGTGAATTATCAACATATCTTGCAGGGAGATATGTGCAAATTTTTGTTTATCCCTTTAGTTTTCAAGAATATGTGGTGGCAAAGAAGGAGTTAAAGAAAGAGCTGTCGATTTTTGAATATTTTCAGAATTATCTTCGTGAGGGGGGAATGCCGTTTACTGTAACGGAAGATGTGCCCAGTTATACAAAAGAAAGTTACTTGAAAGACATTTATCATTCCGTTATTTTAAAAGATGTGATTGAACGAAATTCGCTTCGCGATGTTGAATTATTGGAGAGAACGGTTCAGTATACCTTTTCAAATGTCGGACAAATTTTTTCTGCACATAGTATTTCAAAGTATTTAAGGAGTCAAAATCGGATTGTCAAAGGGGATACTTTACTGAATTATTTAAAATATTGTACAGATGCGTTATTGTTGTATCCATTGAAGCGCAATGATTTAAAGGGTAAAAAGATTTTTCAAGCCAAAGAAAAGTATTATCTCGTCGATCATGGCTTACGAGAAGCGATGTTACATAGCAATCAGACGGATATTCAGCAAATTTTGGAGAATATTGTTGCTCTTGAGGCAATCCGTAGGGGCTATGCGGTGACAGTTGGTTATGTAGGTGATTTGGAAATTGATTTTGTATTGGAAAAAGGAAAAGATAAAATTTACCTGCAAGTTACGTATTTACTGGCGAGTGAGCAGACGATTGAGCGAGAATTTCAGCCGCTTTTAAAGCTTACAGATAACTATCGCAAAGTGGTGTTGTCCATGGATTCAATTCTTCAACCAAGAAAAGGAATTGAACACTTAAAAATTGAGGAATTTTTGCTAGAAGAGTGGTAATGGTGAGTGAGTCTAGATGATGGAATCTTCGAGTAGATAGGTGAGCGGTGAGGGAAGAATAGGAGAATGAAACGTTTGTGCATATTAAAAACCTTGAAATAAAATAAGAAAAACTCTAGCCTAAGAGTATGTTTATGACCTTAGGCTAGAGTTTTTAGAGGAATCAAATGAAATGTGTGAGCCTACAACTGTTGCACTGATTAGTATTTAATAATTAAAACAAATTCTGCAAACAATAATCAAATAAATTAGTTGGTGTTTCTCTTTGTTCAGGATCAGCAACGATGGCTTTAGATAAAAGTTCGGCAATTGCATCTAACTCAATGGAGTCATAGGGTATTGGTAACCCAGCATTAAGTTGTTCTGTTAATGTTTTAAAGTAAAGTAGCTTTGTTTCTTTTGAACACCCTACAGTATCAATCATAAATTGACAAGGAGAACGACCTTGATCTTTACGATAAAACAGTTCCTGAGCTTTAATTTGGCCGCTTTGGCCAAAAAGAAAAGTTAATGATAAAATTCCCGCAGGCCAAACATCAGTAGTGCGCGTTGCCGTTATTGGGTCATCGATAAGATATGGATTACCCATCAACTCCGTGAATTGCCTAAATCCTTCTGCTAATCGCGATTTTTGTTCACCAGAAGAAGCTAAAAGGTAACTGTTTTGTATTTTATACATCCTATATTCTGGCCCGTGAATGCAAGCTTGTGAAGTTAAACCTTCTTCTCCTGTTCTTACCGTTTCTCCTAAATCAATAATTTTTACAGAACCATCATTTTCTATCATGACATTGTCATTTTTAAGATCTCCATGAACAAAGCCAGTAGCATCAAATGCCATTAATGCAGAAAGGAATTGAAGTAGGTAAATTTTTTTTTCGTTTTTATCTAATGATGTATAAGTACCATCTTTTACAGCATCACCTAGTGTTTTTCCTTCAATAAACGGTAAGACTAATTCACCATTTGGTGTTTGTCCTTCGGCAGTGTTGATTGAATCTTTAGATTGCAAGAGAGATGCAACATTTTTTTGAGCATATTCGTCTGAAAAGCTTTCTCGAACTTTCCCATCTACTTCACGGACGAAACTTTTAGAATTTTGAATTTCTTCTTTTACAGAGGAGGCATTTCCACTTGTAGGCTGCTTGACAGCTTTTGTTTTACCGTCAACAACTGCTTGTTTTACCATACCGAAGCTTCCTTTAGCAATAATAGGTTGAACTTCCAAGCTTTCAGGAGTGATTTCATCGAAAATTCTAAATTGAGGAGGTTGAATAAAAAAACGAATTGGTTTTAAATAGCTATTTTTTGGGTTTACAGATTTTAAGAAATTGCAATAGTAATTCCAAAAACTTCTTTCTCGTTCATTTGAATCGCCAATTGTTCTTCTTTCTCCCCTAGATTGATTTTCATCTCGAAAAGTAATTAACTGACTATCATCTTCAGGAAGTGCAATACCATCTCCCTTTTGAATAGCTTTTTTAATTTCATAATTTGCAACTGAATCAATACTTATTCCCTGATCTCTAAGTCGTTGAGCAAGATAAAAACCTAAATAAGCAAAATATATATTATTTTGTTCCTCATCCTCAAACGGTGGGTAAAATGTAAAAAATTTATTAGTTTGAGTTGGTAATTGTAGAAGAGCTTCTAGTGTAGCTTGGTTTGATGCAAATTTGTATCCACCACCACACTCGTCCATTGCTTCTTTACAAATTTGAAAAACCTTTTGTGCATGCTCTGAACCTGCAGCAACATGAACTTTTAGCTTATCATCCCGAGAGTTTAAGTGTGTATTTACTTCAGTAAAGTAAGTGCTATTTGTACTTGTTCCATGAAGAAGAACATCTACTTCCTGAGCATCTTTATCTGCAGCGAGCAATGGAAAATTATGTTTATATACAAAGTTTCGTAATGTATGCGGTTGGTCTGAAAAAGCCCTTTTTACTTCATTATATTTTTCTTGAACTCTTCTTAAAGAATATTCATCATCTTCCGGAGCATCAGGGTTATAGAAAGGAAAAAGTGTTGATCCATACTCTTCACAAGTAATTGGTCGAAAATTTTGATAGCCTTTTTTTAAAATTGTTTGAAAAGATCCATATCTTGCTACTTCTTCTACTTTTCCCAAATTAGTTTGACAAACCCAAGGACACGATGGTGATAAAAATGGAGTTCCAATTGTATGTGGTAACAATGGTTCTTCTTCAATTACTTGTGGAGGAGTTGCTGGTTCAATAACAGGAGGTGTAGCTGGAGGTGGTACTGGCATAACTTTTTCCTTATGAGAATCTTTTCCGATATAACCAGCAGTCCATGTACAATCTGGATTTAACTTTCTGATTTTAATTAGTGGCTCATCTTCTTCTCCTTCAATAACAAATTCTTCATTTTCAGCTAAAAATTGCGAAGTACAGGGAAAAGAGCGATTATGATTTTCTTTTAAAATTGGAATAGAATGCCCAGATTGATTCACACAGACAGTTTTTCCCAGTTGATATATTGGAGCAATATAGCCAGTAAATTTTTCTGCATCTTGATCGATATATTCCACTTTCACAGATTTATTATGCAGATCAATAGATGGAGAAATTATTTTAAATTGCTCTTCTTTGAGTATAAGTATTTCTAGAAAAATTGTAGACATAAAAAAATCTGATTCACTTTGTTTTCTTATCAATGGTTCATTTAATTCTTTATCTCCATAAATCGGAATTAAACGACCTGTTTCATTGGTTACGGTAATACCATCGGCATGTACGCGATGATTGAAATGAATTAAAGCAGTAAAAAAGATAATAAAAATAATTTTGATACGAAAACTTTTCCTTTTAATTTCCATTTTTTATAAATTCCCCCATAATTTAAAATTTTATTTTTAAGTGTTATTAATATTTAGTGTATCTTGGATTTGTTTTTAAAAAGAAAATGGGTAGAAATTTCTACTTTTTGGAAGTTTTAAAGTTGGAATAGATGAAATTTAAGTTAAAAATGAGTAAAATATTCTACATTTTATTTGAGTTAATTTATAAAAAGAAAAACTATATTTGGTTTTATGAAAAATAGATGTATTCACATTCCATATTTCCAATTTTTTGGTGTTTTCTTTGGTAGAATGAGTTTGTTTCAAATATTTCTGAATTTTGGAGTAGAGTTTAATAATTTGAAATTGGGAATATACTTAAAGGAGTGAAATTATGGTTATTAGTGAAGAACAAATTAAGCATGTAGCAAATCTTGCTAAGCTAGAATTTTTACCAGAAGAACTGCCTCAATTTTCCAAGATATTTGGTAATATTATCGATATGGTAGAGCAACTTAATGAAGTTGATGCAACAGGCGTGCCATTTACTTCTCATGTAGTGGATGCGATTAATGTTTTGCGAGAAGATATAGCGCTTCCTGGGCTGGATCGTGAGGAATTGATGAAAAATGTTCCAAAAGAGGAAAAGGGCTTTATTAAGGTCCCAGCAATTTTGGATGAAGGGGAGGCTTAGATTTAATGTCTGAGTTGTATAAAAAGTCATTAAGTGAGCTTCATAAGTTATTGGTAAAAAAAGAGGTAAGTTCGGAAGAATTAACAAGAGATACATTTAAACGCATTAGAGAAGTTGAGCCTGTGGTGGAGGCTTTTTTAACAGTTGATGAGAATAATGCACTTAAGCGTGCTAAAGAGGTTGATGCAGAAGGGATTATTGAAGGAGAAATATTAAAAGGTCTTCCGGTTGCTTTAAAGGATAATATTGTAACAAAAGATCTTTTAACAACGGCTGGGTCAAAGATTTTATCTAATTTTAAACCGATTTATAATGCAACGGTGGTGGAGAAGTTAGATCAAGCAGGAGTGGTGAATGTTGGTAAGCTTAATATGGATGAGTTTGCTATGGGTAGCTCCGGAGAGCATTCAGCTTTTAAGATAACAAAAAATGCATGGGATCAAACCAAAGTTGCAGGTGGTTCTTCAGCAGGTTCAGCTGTGGCTGTAGCTGCAGGAGAAGTACCGATGTCTTTAGGATCTGATACCGGTGGCTCGATTCGTCAGCCGGCAGCTTTTAATGGCATTGTCGGGATGAAACCAACTTATGGGCGCGTATCGCGCTTTGGTTTGATTGCATTTGCTTCTTCATTAGATCAGATAGGACCTTTAACGCGTAATGTCAAGGATAATGCTTTAGTGTTAAAGGCGATTTGTGGGCACGATATGCAAGACTCCACTTCTGCTAAGCGAGCAGTTCCTGATTTTACAGTTGGTCTTAATCAGGGCATCAAAGGGATAAAGATCGCTCTTGTAAAGGAATACTTGGATGAAGGGATTCAACAAGGAGTTAAAGAGCAAATCTTAAAAGCTGCTAAAACGTTTAAAGAACTTGGAGCAAGTGTTGAAAAGGTAAGTCTTCCGCATTCAGAATATGGTGTAGCTGTGTACTATATTGTGGCTTCATCAGAAGCAAGTTCAAACTTGCAGCGTTTTGATGGCATTCGCTACGGTTACCGGGCCAAAGAGTTTCAATCTCTTGAAGATGTGTATGTAAAATCACGCTCAGAAGGGTTTGGTGAAGAGGTAAAACGTCGCATAATGTTGGGAACTTTTAGTTTGTCTGCAGGGTTTTATGATGCTTATTTTAAAAAAGCGGGGCAAGTGCGGACAATGATTATAGATGATTTTAAAAAAGTTTTTGCAGATTATGATGTAATTATTGGACCTACAGCACCAACAGTTGCTTATGGTATTGGGGAGAATATTGATGATCCGATTACCATGTATATGGGTGATTTATTAACGATTTCGGTAAATTTGGCAGGACTACCGGGAATGAGCGTGCCAGCCGGTTTTTCTAATGGTTTGCCAGTTGGTTTGCAGATTATTGGGAATTATTGGGAAGAGCAAAAGATGTATCAAGTAGCAGCTGCCTTTGAAAAAGCGAATAATTTTGCAGCAAGCAAGCCAGCGATTTTTGAAGGGGTGGGAGCATGAATTTTGAAACAGTGATTGGACTTGAAGTCCATGTAGAGTTAAATACAAATTCAAAAGCTTATTCCCCTTCTCCGGCGCATTTTGGAGCAGAGCCAAATACTAATACGAATGTGATTGATTGGGGCTATCCTGGAGTGTTGCCAGTGGTGAATCAGCGGATGGTGGAGTTTGGGATAAAAGCAACTTTAGCGCTTAATATGCAGGTTGCCAAGGATACGCATTTTGATCGGAAAAATTATTTTTATCCGGACACACCAAAGGCTTATCAGATCTCGCAGTTTGATGAACCAATTGGGCATGACGGTTGGATTGAAATTGAAGCTTACGGCAAATATAAAAAAATCCGAATTGAACGCGCACATTTAGAAGAAGATGCGGGGAAGAATATGCATGGTGCGGATGGCTATTCATATGTGGATTTAAATCGTCAAGGGGTGGCGTTGATTGAGATTGTATCAAGAGCTGATATGCGCTCTCCTGAAGAAGCTTATGCATATTTAGAGGCGTTAAAATCCATTATTCAGTTTACGGAAATTTCTGATGTTAAAATGGAAGAAGGTTCCATGCGAGTGGATGCTAATGTTTCTTTAAGGCCATTTGGTCAAAAGGAATTGGGAGTGAAAACGGAGCTTAAGAATTTGAATTCTTTCAATAATGTCCGAAAGGGGCTGATTTACGAGCAAAAACGCCAGGAGAAGATTTTACGTAGTGGCGGTGGTGTTCGTCAAGAAACTCGTCGTTTTGATGATGCAAGTGGAACCACGATTTTAATGCGAATCAAAGAAAGCTTAAGCGACTATCGTTATTTTCCCGAGCCTGATTTGCCAAAACTTATAATTTCTGATGAGTGGATTGAAGAAGTTAAACAAAAGATGCCTGAGCTGCCTGCTGCAAGACGTAAACGTTATATAAGTGAGCTTGGTTTACCAGAGTATGATGCTAAAGTGTTGACCTTAACTCCTGAAATGTCGAACTTTTTTGAGGCAACGGTTGCCAAAGGAGTAGAGGCTAAAAAGGTTTCGAACTGGTTAATGGGCGAAGTTTCGCAATATTTAAATGTCGAAAAGAAAAAATTAAGCGAAATCTTATTAACACCGGAAAATCTTTCAGAGATGATTAAGTTAATTGATGATGGTACCATTAGTTTAAAGATGGCAAAGAAAGTTTTCTTAGCATTAGCTAAAGAAGGCGGTAGTGCACAAAAAGTAGTTGAGGCAAAAGGTTTGGTGCAAATTTCTGATCCTGCGCAATTATTACCGATCATTAATGAAGTGTTATTAAACAATACGCAGTCGGTAGAAGATTTTAAAGCTGGCAAAGATCGGGCGATAAAAGCACTAATGGGACAAATTATGAAAGCAACAAAAGGTCAAGCAAATCCAGCAATGGTGAATAAATTATTGTTGGAGGAGATTGTGAAGTAGTATATATTTCTTTTGAATATGAGGTGAGAGCATTGAAAAAAGCTCGGATTATTTATAATCCAACCTCTGGAAAAGAATTAATGAAAAGATTTCTTCCAGATGTTTTAAATGAATTAGAAAATATGGGCTATGAAACCAGTGCTTTTGCTACAACAGCCAAGAAAAATTCTGCCTGCAAAGAGGCGCGTCGTGTTGGGGTGTTGGATTTTGATTTAGTTGTCGCTGCTGGGGGGGACGGAACGATTAATGAAGTGGTAAATGGTGTAGCGCCGCTTAACAAACGTCCTAAGCTTGCGATTATTCCAGCAGGAACGACGAATGATTATGCTAGAGCTTTGAAAATTCCGCGTACCAATCCGGTAGATGCGATCCGGATATTGCATAAAAAACAAACGGTGAAGATGGATATCGGACAAGCAGATGAAAAGTATTTTGTAAATATTGCTGCTGGAGGCGGTTTAACAGAACTAACCTTTGAAGTTCCTTCCAATCTAAAAAAGACTTTTGGTTATTTAGCTTATTTAACCAAAGGTGCCGAAATTTTGCCGCGCATTCAACCCAGAAATATTCGAATTACTTATGATGAAGGAGTTTATGAAGGGGAAGCGTCAATGTTTTTTGCAGGTTTAACCAATTCTGTTGGTGGTTTTGAAGCCATTGCTCCGGATGCAAAATTTGATGATGGAAAATTTTCGTTATTAATTGTCAAGCGAGCCAATGTATTTGAAATTATGCGAATGATTGCTGCTGTTTTAAATGGTGGCAAACATATTGAAGACCCAAAAATTATTTATACCAAAACTGCCAATATTAAAGTGGAAGTTTTAAATCCAAATGAACGTTTGATGATTAATTTAGATGGTGAATACGGTGGAGACGCTCCAATTGAATTTTGCAATTTGCACCAGCATATTGAATTTTTTGCAAATTTGGATGCGATTAGTGATGACGCTGTACTTGGTGATCAAGAACAAGAAGAAATAGCCCAAAAATATATACATGAACTAGAACGTTTTTTGTGATTTTTAATGTAAGGAGAATAAATGAAAAAACTTGAGATCTTTGCTGTCATCCTTATATATATATATCAGTTTTATTATTCTATTTCTTTGTTTTATTTATCAATGTTTGAACCACTCATTGGATAAGTGGCAGCTTTTTCAGTTGATGGTCCTATTTCTCTGTTGCGTTTCTTCCACATATTCTGTAATTAAAAGGAAATGTTTTTTCGACAAATTTTTTAATGAAGACGGGACGATGAAAGAGGAGTATAAAAAATATTTACAAAAAAGAAACAAAAAATAGCTGTTTAAAAAATTATAAAAAAGTCGGGAAATTTTCTTCCGACTTTTTTGTTTTTTATAATTTTTTAGAATCTTGAAGTATCTTTGATATTGTAGAAGGACTTCAGCCCTTTATATTTAGCAACTTCACCCAACTGATCTTCAATGCGAAGTAATTGATTGTATTTTGCAATACGATCTGTGCGTGAAAGTGAACCAGTCTTAATTTGCCCAGCGTTAGTTGCTACGGCAATGTCGGCAATCGTTGAATCTTCCGTTTCACCAGAACGATGAGATACGACAGCTGTATATCCAGCTTTTTTCGCCATTTCAATCGCTTCAAATGTTTCCGTCAACGTCCCAATTTGGTTTACTTTAATCAAAATGGAATTCGCAATTCCTTTTTTAATTCCTTCAGCTAGCTTCACGGTATTTGTAACAAACAAATCATCTCCAACCAACTGGACTTTACCTCCTAAAACATCCGTTAATTTCTTAAATCCATCCCAATCATTTTCATCTAAACCATCTTCGATTGAAATAATTGGATATTTGGAAACTAAATGCTCATAATAAGCAATCATTTCTTCCGTCGTTTTTTCTCCTTCGCCTGAATCCGCCAAGATATATACACCTTTTTCTTTATTGTAAAATTCAGAAGCCGCGGCATCCATTGCCAGAATGACATCTTTTCCGGGTACATATCCTGCTTTTTCAATCGCCTCAACAATGACTTCAAATCCTTCTTCATTTGAACCTAAATTTGGCGCAAAACCACCCTCATCTCCAACGGAAGTTGCTAAACCACGAGATTTTAAAATTGCTGCTAACGCATGAAACACCTCAGCACCATAGCGCAATGCTTCTTTAAATGTTGGTGCTCCAACGGGCATAATCATAAATTCCTGAAAATCAATCGAGTTATCTGCATGTGAACCACCATTAATAATATTCATCATCGGTGTTGGCAATATTTTTGTGTTAAATCCACCTAAGTAATGATATAACGGGACTTCCAAGTAATCAGCTGCTGCACGAGCTGTTGCAATCGATACACCTAAAATAGCATTTGCCCCTAATTTACCTTTGTTTGGCGTTCCATCTAACGCAATCATCGCCTGATCAATTGCTTGTTGATCACGAACGTCGTAACCGATTAC
This sequence comes from Lactobacillales bacterium, assembly GCA_031257815.1. Taxonomy (GTDB): domain Bacteria; phylum Bacillota; class Bacilli; order Lactobacillales; family Streptococcaceae; genus JAIRLR01. The sequence continues at coordinate 462 of JAIRNX010000130.1, read as the reverse complement.
TGCCTCAGCGATGATATTATTGACATTGTTTACTGCTTTTTGTACTCCTTTACCACCGTAACGAGCAGTATCGCCATCACGCAGTTCAACTGCTTCATATTCTCCTGTTGAAGCACCTGATGGCACCATTCCACGTCCAAAAGCACCTGATTCTGTGTAAACTTCTACTTCAATTGTTGGATTTCCACGAGAATCCAAGATCTCACGAGCATAAACATCAGTAATCAATGACATAATTTCTCTCTCCTTATCAAAACACAAACACATTACCCCTTACAACAAATGCAAGTTTACTATTTTATGGAAATTTTTTCAATCAATCAAACTCCTTCACGAAAAGATATTGTCATTGATCATCAAAAATGTCTCGATCTTTGCTCAGTGAAAATGTCCTAATTTTTGAAAAAATATAAATGTCCCAAACACATGCATCATACTACCTTTCTACTTTTCAGTACAATT
>JAIRNX010000110.1 GCA_031257815.1 Lactobacillales bacterium | reverse complement strand
GAACTAATTTGTGAAACCAATGAAGGGATTAATCCTGTAGCACGACTTACCGCATCATCAGTTAATTCTGGATGGGTATTAAAATGATTTCGCATTTGATTAATATATGCTGCTGACTTAGCTCCCCCTGCACCTCCTGCAGCTGAAATAAATCCTTCTACCACACTAGGACTAGCAGCATGAACATTTTCACTAAAAAAACTTCCTGAAACCACTGTTGCTGTTGTTACTAACATAAAAATACTTTTTTTAAGATTCATTTATAACTAAAACCTCTCAAACTTTAATTTTTTTAAATTCCTTTCAAGATTAACATACATTCGCCAAAATGCAAAAAAAGTTTATGGTACGGTTTGATTATAATTAAGCCATTAAAAAGACATAATTCTTCAGTTTACTATTAAAATTTTGTTTGCTACAATCAAGCAAGAGTTTGGCTAGGAGGTAAGTACATGGCTTTTAACGACAAAAAAGATAAGGCAAAAAAGCCGTGGGAAGCGCAGATTTACGATACAAAACGAGAAACATCGAGTTCACGATTGGCACAGCGCAAAAAGAAAAAAGGAAATACGTTATTTATTCGTTTACTAGTAGTTCTATTGATTATCATTGTTTCTATTCCAACGCTATTTTACTTTTTAACTGTAGGAAAAAGTGGAAGCAGCAATGTTAAGGTTGTCAAATCTTCTAGTACAAAGGCAAAATCTAGTACACACACTACAAGCAGTATTAGTTCAAAGAAATCTTCTTCAACAAAATCTTCATTTTCTACCTCAGATTCTAAAGAAGATGAAAAGTCATCAACAATTTCTATAAATAGTTCAACAGCAACCTCATCATCTTCTACCACAAATGCTGCGCATGAATATGAAACGGTTGAAGAAGGAGAAGGATTGCAACAAATTGCCCAAAGAACAGGAGTTCCTGTTGAAACTTTAGCGAAGTTAAATGGAATTACTCTTAACCAAGATGGTTCTTTTTATCCTGCAATTAATCCAGGCCAACAACTTCGTATAAACTAAAATATAATAGACTTCTTTAAGAAACTAGATGTATGAGAACTTCGTTTTCTTTTTTCCTGATACATCGTCAAAAAGCCTCGAAATAGCCCCACTATTTTTACGTTTTTTTCCTTGTCTTAAGAAAAAAATTTAAACGAATTCTCGTTATACCCTAGTTTCTTAAGGAAATCTAATGAGAAAAATTACTTTTTGATTTCTGTTTAATGTTTTTGGCAAAGGAATTTTCTGTCAAAAATTTAAACAGTTTTTTAATTGGAAAGGTTATATGAAATGAAAAAAATAAGTATTGCAATTGATGGCCCAGCTTCATCTGGTAAAAGTACAGTTGCAAAGATTTTAGCTAAAGATTACGGCTATATTTACATTGATACAGGGTCAATGTATCGCGCTTTGACTTATATGGCATTAAAAGAAAAAATCGATGTTAATAATGAAGAAGATCTTGATGACTTGTTAAAAAAAATAACAATTACTTTAAAGCAAGGAAAGAATGGGCAGCAGATTTTTGTTAATGAACAAGAAGTGACTGCTGAAATTCGAACGCCTGATGTAACAAATAATGTCTCAACTATCTCTGCTCATAAAAAAGTTCGAGTTACAATGGTAAAACTGCAAAAAAGTTATGGAGAGCATGGCGGCGTTGTTATGGATGGTCGAGATATCGGAACAGTTGTCTTACCAAATGCCCAAGTCAAAATTTTTTTGGTAGCTTCTGTTTTAGAACGTGCTAAGCGACGATTTAAAGAAAATCAAAGCAAAGGAATTTTAACCGATTTTGATACTTTAAAAGATGAAATAAAACGGCGAGACTTTTTGGATTCTAATCGTAAAACATCTCCACTTGTACAAGCCAAAGATGCCGTTTTGCTTGATACAACGAGATTAAACATTGTTGAGGTAGTATCTGAAATCAAAAAAATTGTTAATGAAAAAAGGAAAAATTTCTAGTCAAGAAAGCATTTTTAATTTCTAAGGAGATAGTATAAACTTATTCTTGGTTGGAAACTATTTATTAAATAATTTTATGATAGTATTCCTGTAAATTGTTGTAGGAGGATTTTTTTATTATGTCGGATTTTGAAAGTTTATTAAATAGTCAGGAAGAAATTAAAGTTGGAGATGTTGTTGCTGGTGTTGTTGAGCAAATTGATAACTCTAATAAGCAATTAATTGTAAGTCTTCCTGGTGGGCTTCAAGGAGCGGTTCCTGTTCGTGAATTATCTGTTGAACCAATTGAAAATATAAATGATGTTGTGAGCCTGGGAGATAAGTTAGATTTAGTAGTTTATCAAGAAGTCAGAGGAAATTCACAAGATGATGGTATTACATTTATCTTGTCTAAAAATAGATTAGTTGCACGGGCAGCGTGGGAAGAGTTACAAGAAAAAGAAGGCGAAATTCTTCATGTTAAAATTTTAAAAGCGGTAAAGGGGGGCTTGTCGGTAGCCATTAATGGTTTGCGTGGATTTATTCCTGCATCTTTAGTTGAAGATCACTTCGTTTCTGATTTTTCTGGTTATGCAGGAAAGGAGTGTGATGTCAAAGTTATTGAAGTTGATCCCTCGGCAAATCGTTTGATTCTTTCTCGTCGTGCGGTGCTTGAAAAACAAAAATCAGCTGCCAAAATGAAAATTTTTGAAAATATTCATAACGGCGATGTGGTTGAAGGTGTTGTGGCTCGAGTAACTGGCTTTGGTGCTTTTATTAATCTGGGTGGAGTAGATGGTTTAGTTCATGTTTCAGAACTTGCTCATTATCGTGTAGCTAAACCATCAGATGTTTTATCAGTTGGAGATAGCGTTAAAGTTAAAATCTTAGGTATTGATCCTGAAAGAGAAAGAATTTCGCTTTCTATCAAAGCACTTTCACCTAGTCCATGGGACGATATTGAGGAAAAAGCAACAGTTGGAACAGTTTTAGAAGGAACTGTAAGACGCTTAACTGATTTTGGTGCTTTTATTGAAATTTTTCCTAATGTAGAAGGATTAATACATATCTCACAAATTTCATATGATCATATTTCTCATCCGCAGGAAAAATTATCTGAAGGTGAAAAAGTACAGGTTAAAGTATTGGAACTAAATCCTGAAGCTCATCGAATTGCTCTTTCCATTAAAGCTTTGATGGAAAAACCTAATGATTTGATTGGAGATTTGGAAGACGATGAAGATATGGATATTTAATTTTTATTAAATATTTATTTAAATATAGTATAAAAAACTAGGATGAATTTTTAAATTTGTTCTAGTTTTTTTATTTTAAAATAGTAATATTAAAAACAATATGATAGTATCTTTTTTAAGAATATATTTATTTAACAATGACCCTCCTTAAGCAACTATGGGATAAGGAGAATTCGTTTCGATTTTTTTTCTTAGAAAAGTGGTGATTGTTTCGTGCAAGAGGCTGTACAAGTAGATCGCGTAAATTTAAAAAATCTGTGTCTTCAACAAGAACATGAAGTTGCAATAATGAATCAACAATTTAAAAAATTTAGTTTAAAAATGGAAATCGATGAAAACCGTAAACAAGAAACAACGGTGACTTTATTTTATTTTTCTATTTATAAAGATAAAACTTGTATTGGTTTTGTATATGGAATGTATCTAGATGAAAAAGAGTATTTATTGATTAAAAAAATATTTCTATTGGAGCAATTTAGGAGTGCATATAATATTCAATGGGTTATACAAAAATTTTTACAATTAGCAAAGCAAAAATGCCATGTTCCCAAATGTAAATGGTATTATGCTATTTCTAATGAACTAAAAGATGCTTACTTTTATTTATTAAAAAGAATTCCTGGAGTTAAAGTTGAAAGGAAGATGTCTTTAAAAAGATATACTTCAAAAACAAGTGACTTCGATCATTTAAGACAATTACTTTGGTATCGGCCTTCTTTATTTAAAGAAAAAGGATATGAAGCCATTCTTTGGCAGAATTGTCCAGAAAGTGTAAAGCAAAAAATTTTAGCTAAAGAAGAAGGATTAAAAGATGATCCGAAATATCTTTCACCATTTATTAAAGATTTTGAAACGGAAGATATAAAAACAAGTTTTGTTTTAGTTAAACATGACACCCAAGAGCCATTTGGCTGGATGATTAATGAAAGAGTTTCTAAAGATGCAGCAAAAATTCGAAGATGGTACACCTATAAAGATGCTCGTGCACTTAGAATAGCTCCATCATTTGCATCATTTATTTTAGATAAAATCTCTCAAAGGAGTAAATATTTGATTTTTGATGTAGCTATTGATAACTTATCAATGGATAAAATAGTTATTAATCGTTATTTCCGTCCAATTTTAGTAGAAATTTCAGATGTTTGTCAGTTAGAGATAGTGATTTAAATAAGGAGGAGCTTATGATGGCATGGTCAGAAGAAAAAATAAATGAAATTTATGCGCGTGTGATGCAAAAAGCAACAATAGATGAAGAATTTAGACAAGATTTAATGAAAGATGTAAACGCTACGATTGAAAAATTAATTGGTGAAAAGTTGCCAGAAGGAGTAAACTTAAAAATTATTGAAAACGATCCCAACTATAATGCCACTTTTGTTTTACCTAATTTATCAACTGGAGAGATGGATCTTGATGCTTTGGATGATGTTGCTGGCGGCGTTTCTGGTTTACTGGTTATTAGTGCTTGTGCTGTAGCCATTGGGGACGGCGGCGGAGGCGTTTGTGGAGCGGATGTGGGAGCAGGAAAGTAAAATTTTATTTATTTTTATGAAAACGCTATAGAAGGAATGTTTATATATGAAATGGTCGCGATATAGTAAGTTATTTAAATCAAAAAAAAATGGATGGCTGCTTTATAATTCAGCATCAAATGCCTTTTTAAAAATTGAAGAAAATGCTGTTCCTGTGATTCAAGAAATTATTAAATCTCCAAAGACTTATGATTTTAGCAATGCTGTTAGTTTATATTTTCAGCTAAGAACAAGTGGTTTTTTAGTGGAAGATACTAAGGATGATGATTTATTTAATATTCTGAAAATGCGCCGTTTGTTGGTCGGCTATGCAACAGACACTTTATCTTTAACGATTGCTCCCACTCGAAATTGTAATTTTGCCTGTCCTTACTGTTATGAAACAAATCGTACCAAATCGATGATGAGTGATGAAACAGTAGATAATTTATTAAAATTTATAGAATTGCATAAAACTGTGCGCAGACTTTTTTTGGTTTGGTATGGCGGGGAGCCGCTTCTTGCTTATAAGAAAATAAAGCAAATTAATGCAAGAATTGAAGATTTAGAAATACCTTATTCATCAAAAATGATTACAAATGGCTATTGTTTAACACCTGAAATTTGTGAGGAGTTAAATGATATGCATATTTCATTTATTCAAATCACAATTGATGGCGATAAAGAAACACATAATAGCAGACGTTTTTTAATTGGTGGAGGAAAAACTTTTGATCGCATTGTAGATAATGTTGACACTTTATTAAAGTCTAGCTGGAAAGGGACATTAAACTTACGTGTTAATGTAGATACAAGAAATAGTAAGGAGTTCGCTAATGTCTACCGTTTTATTCAGAGCAAGTATGATGATGAAATTTTAAGTCGTGTTTATGTCTATCCTGGCTTCGTTCATGGAGAGGACACCAATCCGGATATTAGTTGCTTTTTTGATTACGTAAAAAAGGGAGAGTTTGTCGCCAAACTAGCAAAAGAAGAAAATATTACTCCTTTGCCGATTTTTCCGCAGTCAAAATGCACTGCATGTACTTTAGTTCAGCATAATTCTTATGTGATAGGTCCAGATGGCGAGCTTTATAAGTGTTGGCATGACGTTGGCGAAAAGAATAAGGTGATCGGCAATGTTTCCTCTTTTAAAAACTGGAATATGGCTCTTGTAGCTGAAGGAATGGTTTCAGGAAATTATTTAGAAGATGAGCGATGTGAAAAGTGTTTCTTTTTCCCTGTTTGTGATGGTGGCTGTCCAAAGGTGAGAATGCTTAATAAGCGTGATGGGAAAAAACGCGATCATTGTTCTTATTTTAAAAATAATCTTGAGGAATTACTGGAGATCCACTATGAGCAAAAGCATGGTAAAGAAACCGTTAAATCTTAATAATGAAAAGTTAAATTGGCTGAACTTTAAACGTCTAGTTGAGTTAGTTAGCGCTGATTTGAAAAATTATAAATTATTTGAAATTAACCCTGAAAAATTTTTAACTGAATTTGCTTTAGATTTAGATCCTTATTTAGCAAAAGAGGCGGTAGATGTTTATTTAAAAAAGAGAAAATCAATTAACAATCCTTATCTTAGGCAAGCTCGTAAACTTATCCAACCTATTTATGATGATATTGCTCAGCGAATTGATATTGCTAACTACACAGCACCTCAGTTTCAAAAATGGACTCAGCTAAAGAAAAAAGCTCTTGCTTGGGAGAGTAAAAAGGCACGAAAAATCTTATCTCACTTTAATGCTCCGGTAATGTTTGAGTTAAGCCAGGGGTGTAGCGGGCAGTGTGATTTTTGTTGTTTAGATACTCAGCCTTTAACAAAAACGTATCGTTATACCGAAGATAATCAAAAATTTTGGCGAGAGATATTGAAAGTTACAAAGGAAGAAGTTGGGGCCACAGCGAGTGTTGGTGCTTGTTATTTTGCAACAGAGCCGCTTGATAATCCTGATTATGAAAAATTTATCGTTGATTTTTACCAAGTTTTTCAAACTTTTCCGCAGACAACGACAGTTAAAGGGGCGGCAAATGTTAAGCGTATTAAACGACTAATGAATCAGTTAGGTTTGAATGAGTTGCAAAAAGCCAAACTACGCTTTTCGATCGTTTCGTTAGAACAGTTGAAAGCGATTTATCAGAATTATACAAAGGAGGAATTGGCTTATATAGAATTATTAATGAATAATAAAGAATCCATTCATCCTTATAGTGACTCTGGTCGCGCGAGAAAACTTCATAGCAAAAGAGGAGGGGAGGAGCATTTTGAAGCTGCACCTTCGGTCTGCTTAATCGGTTTTTTGGTCAATCTATGCAGCAAAACAATTTCTTTGATAACTCCAAGAAAACCAAGTAAGGTTTATCCACTGGGAATGGAAATAATATCTTCAGAAAATTTTTCAACTTCTAAAGATTATCGCGATGTTATACAAAAAGTGATGAGAACTTATATGCCCCTTAAAATAAATAAAAATCATAAATTGCGTTTTTGTTCCGGAATTTCGATGCAATCAAAAGGAAATACAGTGATTTTTTGGGGAGATAATATTAAACGATCGCTGTCTTTAAGCAAAGAAACTCAAGTCATAGCTAAAAAATTGCAAAAAGAGGTATATTTAGTTAATAATATCTTTAAAGAGAAAGCGTATTCTATTTTTTTACAAAAAAGTATTTTAATTCAGTTGCAACATTTATATGATTTA
>JAIRNX010000123.1 GCA_031257815.1 Lactobacillales bacterium | reverse complement strand
CTTCTAACGTTACTGCTTTACCTTGCGTTTCACCCAATAACTGATAATTGCCAACTAAATTTTCTACCAATTCTTTAATCTTAATAGCCTCTTTTTGAACCTCTATAACTTGAATATCTGAACGAGCCAATGCTAATAAATCGGTGGTCAACTGACACAAACGTCTAATTTCTGATAAAGCATCCCCAATTTCTTTTGAGTGATCGATGATTTTCCCTTCAGGTTGAGTGAATAATAATTCTAATTTATTATGCACTACAGATAATGGCGTGCGCAGTTCATGACTAGCATTTTCCACAAACTCCTGTTGTTTTTTCCATGATTTTAAAATAGGGCGTGTAAACAAATGCGAAAGCAAAAAACTTACACCAATTGAAATAAGCCAAAAAATCAACATACACCAAATAACAATATTGATCGAATGTTCAATAGATTGACGAATTTGATTAACATTTGAAAAAACTAGCATATAACAAATAGACGAATCAGAATCAATGCGAACAGGCACCAATAAATAACGAAAATATAATTTTGCGCCCTCAGAATCAGTCGCTAACTGGGCTATTTTCTTATGTTCTAAATCCTTTAGTTTTACTTTTTTAAAAACAGCTTCAACCTGAATATCATCTTTAACTAGCATAACTGGAGTTTTATCTGTCCAAAAAATAATATTTGTCGAAAAATCTTCAACACTACGATCTGCTTTTTCATCACTTGATGAAAACCAATTTTTAAATTTTTCAAATTTTGAATTATTTAAAAACGGTTTAGGATTTTGGGAAATACTTTCAATTCTTTTATCCACTTCAAGATAAGCTGTCTGCTTTAAAACATTTAAAACTATAAAAGTAAGTAACGAAAAAATGCCAGCGAATGCAATGATTTGTTGAATAAAAAAGTGCATCTTTTGTTTTTTGCTTAACTCATCTAGCATTTTTTATCCTCTTTATTTATCTACCTTATATTTTTTAAGCAAATATCCCACATTGCGAATTGTTTGTAGTTCTTTATCAATTCCAATAGCTTTTAATTTTTTACGCAGTTTACTCATATACACTTCCACAACACTTAAAACTGTTTCCGATTCAAAACCCCAAATGCGGTCAAAAATCTGCTCTTTTGGTAAAATCGTACCTTGATTTTGCACCAGATAAATCAATAATTCCAATTCTTTTCCTTGAATATCAAGCATCTTATCTTGAAAAATGACCGCCTGCTTTTTTAAATTGATCACAAGATCTTTATAAACTAAAGAATATTCATCTAACATACGTCCACTACGTTTTAAAAGAATTTTCAAACGCATTGCTAATTCTTCTAGATAAAATGGCTTTGTTAAATAGTCATCTGCACCAAAATCAAAACCTTGCATTTTATCTTCAATACCATCTTTGGCTGTTAACATCAAAATGGGGGTTGTCACTTGCTGTTTACGTACTCTTTCTAAAATTTCAATTCCTGATTTATTGGGCAACATCCAGTCTAAAATAATAGCATCATAGACCACATTCAATGCTTCAAAAACACCTTCCTCACCATCAAAAATAGGAGTCAGCGCAAAATCTTTTAAGTACTCAACAATACTCGCAGATAACTTTTTATCATCTTCAATCAGTAACACTTTTATCATAAAAGAAAGCACTTCCTTAGAACTAACTTAATCAGCCACCCACCATCGCATTGCTTAAAGCTGCGAATTCTTGAATCGTTAATGCCTCAGCTCGTCTTTTGGAATCAATTTTTGAGCTTTCTAAAGCTTTTAACAACTTGTCTTGCGTTTTTTGATCCTTGCCATATGCATGCACTAAATTATTCCAAAGAGTTTTTCTTCGCATTGCAAAAGCTGCTTTTATCAGGCGAAAAAACGCTTTTTCATCAGTTAGCAAAACAGCTGGTACCTGGCGTTTTACCAAAGAAAGAACCGCCGAATCCACCTTTGGCTGCGGAATAAAAGCGGTTTTGGGAACAGTAAAGGCAACATACGCTTCCATAAAGTACTGAACAATAATCGACAGTGAACCATATGCTTTACTGCCAGGTCTTGCTGAAATGCGCTCGGCTACTTCTTTTTGGATCATAACCACTATTTGCTCAATCTTTAGCTCACTTTTAATTAAATGCATAAGAATCGGCGTTGTCACATAATACGGCAAGTTTGCGACAACTTTTAATGGTAAATGATTCGTAAAAGCTTTTGTAGTTTCCTGTTTCAAATCAGCTTTTAAAATATCTTGATTAACCACTGTTACATTTGGATATAAGTTTAATGTTTCCGTTAAAACAGCAAACATCTGCTGGTCAATCTCAAAAGTAAGAATTTGATGTGCTGTACGTGCTAAATACTCTGTTAGAGTTCCAATTCCCGAACCAATTTCTAAAACATTCGTTGCTTGATCTAGTTTAGCTACTTTTACGATTTTTTGTAAAATATTTGCATCAGTTAGAAAATTTTGTCCCAAACTTTTTTTTAAATGAAGATTATACTTTTTAATTATTTCTCGCGTCCTACTTAAAGATGCTATATCTCGCAAATCTCGTTCAATCATTTATTTTTCCCTCTACTGCCTGAAACAATTGCTCTTTAGTATCATCTTTGCCTTTAACTAACAATAATTTCTTTAAACTTTGGTTTCATGCATTTTCTCCCAGACTAAATAAACGATGAGCGTTTTTCGTAGTCTGCTTAGCCACTTCTTGCCACGGCATCTCACGCAAATTAGCAATTTTTTCAACCACATAACGCGCATAACCAGGCTCATTGCGCTTTCCACGATATGGCACCGGAGTTAGAAAAGGCGCATCCGTTTCCACCAACAACTGTGTAATCGGAACTTCTTTAGCTACTTTATGAACTTCTTCGCCTTTTTTAAAGGTCACTACGCCACTTAACGAAATAAACATCCCCAAATCTAGAAACTTTCTCATCCATTCCATATCACCGCTAAAGCTATGCATAATACCACCATTCGGCACACCTTCATCTTTTAAAATGCGATAAGTGTCCTCCAGTGCCTCACGTGTGTGAATAATCACCGGCTTTTTCAGCTCTCGCGCCATGGCAAGCTGACGCCGAAAAACGCTCTCTTGCACCTTTTTGGGATCTTTCATCCAGTGATAATCTAAACCAATCTCCCCTAAACCGACTACCTTTTGATGAGAAGTAATCTCTTTAAACAACCAATTTTCAATCTCTTTTTTGAAATTCCTCGCTTTCGTTGGATGCCAACCAACAATACTATAAAGATTTACAAATTCCTCGACCAGAAAAAAAGATCTCTGAATCGTATCTCGATCAAAACCAACAATCGCCATCTCCGTTACACCAAGCTTATGCGCACGCTCAATTACATCTTGCTCCTCACCTTCAAACTCTTTAACATTTAAATGCGTATGTGTATCAAAAATCAATATGCTCACCTCAATATGAATTTAAACAACAATTGTAATCAAGATTGAAAGTATTTATTCTACCTTCAAATAAATGACTTGATCTGCCCGCTTAATTAAATCTTCATCATGGGAAACGTAAACGACCGTATGATGATTGCGAGCAAATTTTTCTAAAATTTGAAAAACCATTTCTTTATTTTCAGCATCCAAATTTCCGGTAGGTTCATCGGCAAAAATATACTTTGGTTTTGTAATTAACAATCGAGCCAAAGCTACACGTTGCTGTTCACCACCGCTTAAACCATACACCTTTCGATTCAAGTACATCTTACTTAATCCTACTTCATCAAGCGCCTGTACAAAAGCCGTTTTTCGTTCACTTTTATTTAAAAGAACAAACTTACTTGTCAACAATAAATTTTGCCAAACGGTATCATTTTCAATCAAACCATAATTTTGAAATACATAACCGATCTTTTCTCGACGCAATTTTTGAATAACCGAAGGAGTCCATTTATAAATTCCATCAATTTCCACCCTTCCCTTGCTTGGACGCTCAATCAAACTAACAATATTTAATAAAGTGGTTTTTCCAACTCCGCTAGGACCTGCGAAACATAAAAGTTCTCCTTCGTTTATCGTTAAATCAATATTTGAAAGAACCTGCTGCTTTTCAAAGATTTTACTTACATTTTCTACTTGAATCATCGAATTTCCTTCCTTCTTTTTTTCAGAAATTGAATAAAAACCACAAATTCCAGAATGCTTAAAATCAACATCAATTCCCAAGCATAATTTTGGGCCATGGCAAAAACAAAACACCCAAAAATCATGTAATCAACGATTGCCCAAAAGAAAAACTCCTCTATCGCAATTTTATACCAAGGATATCCTGACAATTGTTTGAGCTGAATTTTTTTTTGATTTTTTTCATAAAGTGAATAATTAAAGCAATAAACACAAAAAGAAAGCGTAATGCACAAGAGAATGGTACATAAAATGAAGGCAAAAATCCCCCTACGAACACGTTCAATCGCTTCACCTCGCTCATCATAAATAGACGAGACGGCTGGAATGCTATCTAATAAATGGTGTTTTTTCAAAGAAGGTCGAATGCTCGAGTAAGCATCAAGCGTTTTTGAGGCGTTGAAAAATATCGAACTTGACAGATAAGCGACATATTGACAAGGCATAATATTTCCAATATCCACAATCACCAACGGGTCCGTTACAATATTGGATGTATCCTTTGCAACGTTAAGACAATACGTAAAATAACGTTGATGGTTTTTCACGTAAATCAAGTTAAGATTGGGAATTTTCTCCGTGTCACATTGGAATTGATAATCTTTTATTAAATTTTTTCGAAGATTCTCCTCGTATTTTTTAAGTGCTTCTGGAACAAGAGCCGTATAGGAATTTTTAGAAAAATCGATTCGTTGTTTCGTAATCGGTTGATTATTACTATCAACAATCGGATTCCACTGGAGATAGGTTGCATTAATTTTGATGGATTTTCCGCTTGGACTCGTGAGTTCTTCAATAGGATCGTGCGTATTCCAATGATATAATTTCTGTTTACTTCCTGAATGCATGGATGCATAATTTCCTGAATAAATCAACGCCAGTCGATCATAATTATCTTGATAAAATTGTCGATAACAAAGTTGCATTTTTTCTTGGGCAGCTTTATTTTTTAAAAAAGGGTGAGCGTCAAGGTGAAATTGATAAATTCCTTCTGCCTGCTTCCAAACCTCATCGGCCCGATAGTCTTCATAAAGTTTTTGGGTAGCATCAATGATGATAGAAAAACAGTAAGGGAAAAAGGCTAAGAAAATAAGAATAAATATTTTGCTAACAATTAAAAGCGGTGTAAATAATGTTTTTTCCTTTACATAAGTTGCCAAAGCAGTTGAGCGGGCCATTTTTCGCTGCCATAAACCAATGAGAATTACAATTATCAATAAGATCAAGCAGCTACTTATAATGAATCCAAACAAAGAATAGCCTAAAATTCGAATCGGCCATTGATACAAAATGCTTTTCCCAAAAATAATCAAACTACTCACACCGATTCCACCGAGTAGTACTTTTTGAAAATTTACTATCGTATCCAATAATTGCTGTTTTCTAGAATATCCATAAAGAATCTGCAATGATTGACGCTTGGATTGTTGAATTAAATAAAATAACAAACAATAAAGTGTAATCAAAAAGAGAGAAACACTTGAAAATACTAAACCTAGATAAGCTATCATGATATTAAGAAATTCGCGAATGGATTCTTTGTTAACAATAATGGTTGAGAATAATGCTGAAGTTTGTTCAAGTTCTTTTATAAATTGCATCACATCTTTTTTTGAGGCAGCCCAAATGTGATATTCTCCGTTCAATCCTAAGTGTTTAAGTCTATCTAGTGAGTAGATGCGAACCGATTCTTGATTTGTCAACCAATGAACCTTTTCCACGCAATTTTTTGAATGGTCGATTTGATTGGTAAAATAATGATTACCGGTTAATTGATGACTTTTTGATGTGTGAATCCAACCATTGAGACTGGTATCGTTGGTATAAATTTCTTTTTTTTGTTTAGATTTATAAATGATTTTCATCGTGGTAAGATGGTATTTTTGAGTTAATTGTTTTAGCGCTTGCACCTTCAACGCTTGACTCTTCTTCGAAGTGGACGGATCAGTAATTAAAATATGCGTACTTTCTTGATGTAATGCTTGAAATTCAGCGGTTTCTTTTCCCAAGAAACTGCTGATAAATGCACATAAAATAATTTCTAAGCAAAGAAGCAGTTGAAGAACTCGTTTCATCTTGTATCCTTTCTCTAAGAATCTGTCTACTATCTCTCTATAGATGAAATCCCGTTATACAAATTGTAATCAAGTAAGCTCAAAACAATTTGTAAACCTGCCAGGTTTTTGGGAAAATTTTTACGCAATTCTAGGCTAAAAACACTGTTTTTAGGTAACAGATAAGAGAAAACGAAGGATGAGTTTTCTTTCACCGGAAACGTAAAAATAGTGGTGCTATTTTGAGGCATTTTAACGCTAAAAGCACGGTTTTTAGGTAATGGATTAAAGAAATTTTGTTTTCAAAATTTCTTACAAAGAGCGAAAAATTGCTAAAAATTTCACCATTATGGAGGTCGTTATCACATTTTAAGAAAACGTTTATCATTTCTTCAATTTTTCGACCATTTCCTGATTAGGTGTCACCAGGATAGTTTTTTGGCCTTCGTAAATGACAAAACCAGCTTTGGCGCCATTTGGCTTGCGAAGATGTTTTACTTGCACTACATCTACTGGAACTTGGGCAGAGTAACGATATTTAGAATAATAAGCAGCTAGTATCCCTGCCTGCGTTAGCGTTTCATCACTTGGCCTACTTGATTCAACAATCACATGTGAGCCTGGAATATTTTTGGCATGCAGCCAATAATCAGTCTTTTTGGCCATTTTTAATGTTAGACGATCATTTTGCAAATTATTTTTACCAACCAAAATTTTCGTTTCATCGCTTGCTTGAAAAACCGCTGGTTGACTTGGTTTTTCTCTCTTTTTTCTTTTAGGTCGAGCTTTGATATAACCTTCTGCTTGCAATTCTTCAAAAATAATCGGAATTTCTACTGGTGTTGCTAGTTCTAGTTGCGATTCTACACTTTCTAAATATAAAATTTCCTGCTTTGTTTGCTCAATCTGCTCTTGAACAATGCGCACAGATTTTTTTAACTTTTGATATTTTTGAAAATATTTTTGCGCATTTTGATTGGGCGATAAAGAAGGTTTTAAAAGAATTTTTATCAGTTTATCTTCTTCATAATAATTTTTTAACTCAACAAAGTCACTTCCCTTAGGAACTTGCCTCATAAAAGTTGTCAGCAACTCGCCCTTGCGACGATAGTTTTCCGCATTTTCCGTATCTTTTAATGTAGCGTGTAATTTTTTTAACTTCGTTTGATTTTTTTTACGTTCTACTTTGATACGATGCAAAAGTGAGCCAGCTTGTTGCTTTGTTCGATCTTTTTCAGCTTTATCTGTAAAAAAAACGTCCAACAATTTATTTAAGTTATTAAACACCGTCTTTGTTTTACCCAATGACAAAAAAGCAATCGGCGCAAACCATTCCTTATCATCATTTCCATATAAACTTGGCCGGGGAGAAGTCAATGAAGCAAAAAAATTATGCCAGACATTTAATTTTTCATTAGGTTTATCCTTTAAACGATAAACTAACTCTTCTGCTGTATCGCGCCCGAAACCTTGAAAGTTTTGCTGTAAAAATTGCGCCGATAAATCCTGCGCTGTTGATAAAATTTCAAAAAGTTCCGGATCCTGTAAAGTAAATGGATTTTTCCCTTTTGCCTTAGGTGGAGTGAGATATTCCACTCCTGGTAAAATCGCTCGATAAGTGTTTTGCGTTAAACTTATATGTTTGATCGCATCTAAAATCTTGCCTGTTTCTTTGTTTAATAAAATAATATTAGAATGGCGTCCCATAATTTCTACAATCAAAACAATATTTTGCAAATCACCTAATTCATCACGGTGAGTGAAGGTAAAATGTAAAATGCGATCATTTTCCACTTGTTCAATCGATTCTAAAATCGATCCTTCCAAATACTTTCTTAACACCATTACAAAATTAGGTGGAGTTTCTGGATTATGATATTGCATCGTCGTTAGTTGCACGCGTGCATAGCTAGAATGCGATGATAAAAGTAATTTATGATTTTGAGCATTTGCTCGAATAATTAAAACAACTTCTTGACTATAAGGTTGATGCACTTTTTGGATTCGCCCATGCAGCAAATTTTCTTGAATCTCATGCACCAAAGCATGAATAAAAATACCGTCAAAAGACATAACATCACGTTCTTTCTAAGAATCTGTTAACTTGTCTCTCTATTGATGAATTTTTTGAGAAATTTTTGTGCATTTCTAGGCTAAAAGCACAGCTTTTAGGTAACGGATAAAAGAAAACGAAGTTTTCTTGTCACCGTAAACGCAGATTTAGTGGTGCTAAATCGAGGCTTTTTGACGAAGAAAAGCAAAAAAT
>JAIRNX010000052.1 GCA_031257815.1 Lactobacillales bacterium | reverse complement strand
GCCTCAACGACTTTTCAAACGATTCCAAGTTATGTCTTGGTTGGTTTTTTTTAGTTAGTTATTACTTTGCCATTAAGTTATTTTATGGCGTATCTTGAGCGTAAATGGAATGTAAATTAAGAATAAGGAAGGAGGAAGGAGTTAATGGGTGCTTTTAGTTGGTTAAATCTTCGATTTTTATTAATGGGTTTAAAAGTAACGGTTGAAGTATCGATTACCTCTATTTTGCTAAGTTTTTTGATCGGTTCCATTTTGGGAGTGTTACGTTTTTGGAAGATTCCTGTTTTTAGCAGAGTTTTGGAAATATTGATTGATATAACTCGTAATTTACCACTACTTTTGATTATTTTCTTTACTTATTTTGCTTTGCCACAAATCTTAGGTTTGCGGTTAAGTATTT
This sequence comes from Lactobacillales bacterium, assembly GCA_031257815.1. Lineage (GTDB taxonomy): Bacteria > Bacillota > Bacilli > Lactobacillales > Streptococcaceae > JAIRLR01. The sequence goes on along the minus strand of JAIRNX010000052.1, from coordinate 3,245 downwards.
TTTGGTCAGCAGTACTTGCTTTAACGATTTTTGAGTCAGCGATGTTATCAGAAATTATTCGCGCCGGTCTAAATGCTGTACCTAAAGGACAGATGGAAGCTGGACTTTCTACAGGCTTAAGCTTAATTGAAGTATTGCGTATTATTATCATTCCGCAAGCATATAAGATGATGATTCCAGCAATTGTTAGTCAGTTTATTTCACTGATCAAAGACACTTCTTTAGCGGTAATTATTACCCTTCCTGAATTTATGCATCAAGCGCAGATTATTTATGGGCAAAATTCAAACTATGTTCTGCCAATGTTTACTGCATTAGCCGTAGGATATTTTATGATCTGCTATTGCTTATCTTTACTTGCTCGTTTTATTGAAAAACATATGTCTTATACGTGTTAGCAATCTTAAGTTGCTAAGAGCCTTTGTTTTGAAGCTTTTGCTTGTTTATAATGTGTGAAAAAGGAGTGGAGCGGATGATTCGTTTTTTACATACAGCAGATTTACATATTGATCGAGCTTTTGAAGGTGTTACGCCAACGGAAAGCTTGTTTGCGGATCGTTTGCTAAAGGCCAACGAAAGAGTTTTAAAGAACATTGTTGAAGTGGCGATAAAGGCCAAAGTTAATTTTGTTATTTTGGCAGGTGATACTTTTCATCAATCTTTTTCTTCGCCCAAGGTGCAGCGTTTATTGATTGATGCTTTTCAACAGCTTTTGCAAGCTGAGATTTCAGTATTTATGATTTTTGGAAATCATGATTATTACAATAAATCACGTTTTTGGTTTCACTTTCCCAAAAATGTTTTTTTATTTACGGAAGAAAAGATTAAAACGGTCAAATTTACAACCAAAAATGGCGAAAAAGTCGCTATTTCAGCTTTTAGTTATCAAAGTGCTCATCTTACAGAACACAAGGCGTTGTCTTTTCCAGAAAGGCAAAAAAGCGCGGACTATCATTTAGGTATCTATCATGGTGAGCTAGGTGGCGTTAATGGTCGTTATGCTCCATTTTCTTTGCAAGAGCTGCAGAGGAAAAATTATGATTATTGGGCATTAGGACATATTCATGATCCTGAAGTTTTAGATCAAAAGGGACGCATTCGTTATGCTGGTGCGCCTCTTGGACATACACGCAAAGAGATAAATAGCCAAAGTGTGAACCTAGTAGAGATAAACAAAGAAATCTTGCAAGTAAAACAAATCAAAGTTGCGACCTTAGAATTTCAATTGCTTACTTGTGATGTTGATTCGGTGCAGACGGTAGAAGAGCTGCGTTTACGATTGCAAAAGAAGTTAGAGCATTTGCTAGGAGAGGTGCAGCAGTTTGTTGAGATCAAGTTGATAAACGTTAATGAAGAGTTGATTTCTGCTTTAGATACGTTAGAATTAATTGAATTTTTTAATAGTTTATATCCACTTGAGCTATCAATTAGTGATATATCTTGGCAAATGAAGGAAGAAACTTTAAAAAAGACCTTTATTCCTTTTGAAAAAGAAATCATCGAAAAGCGTTTTAAAGAATTTGTTGATCAAGATTTGCTTAAAACTTTAAGTAAGCCTTTAATTGCAAAGCGCGGAGTTGAAGATTTGCTTGAGATTACAGATGTAGACTTTCAAAAAGGGGTGTATGAGGAGGCAAAGCGCCGTTTTTATTCTTCGTTTGAGTTAGACGATAAATAGCGAATTATGTTTTGCGAGCGTTTTTATATGGGAGAATCCGGAGATTTAATAAATATTTAGGAGGCAATAATGATAATGCCTAACGAAATAGTTGCCAAGATCAGCCATGCTTATAAGTCTTTTGATAAGCGAGAAGTTTTAAAAGATATTTCAATTCAAATTGAAACCAGCATGATTCTTGGGTTAATTGGTCCGAGTGGTGCCGGAAAAACTACCACAATTAAATGCTTGATGGGTATGGAAAAATTAGATCAAGGCTCTACTAAAGTATTTGATACATTTATGCCAAATCGAAAAATTTTACAAAAAATTGGTTATATGGGGCAAAGTGACGCACTTTATGAAAATTTAACCGCTAAAGAAAATTTAACTTTTTTTGGTACTTTAATGGGACTTAGTGGCAATAAATTGAATCAAGCAATTAAAGAAAATATGAAGCTAGTCAACTTATTAGACTTTACAAATCAATTAGTTAGTACCTACTCGGGTGGAATGAAACGTCGCTTATCTTTATGTTTAACCCTATTATCCAATCCGGATCTAATCATTTTGGATGAGCCAACTGTTGGGATTGATCCTAGATTACGTTTGGATATTTGGAAGCAATTGCGATTTTTGGCAAATAACAAAAAAGCAATCATTATTACCACTCATGTGATGGATGAAGCTGAACAATGCGATCAAGTAGGATTAATTATAAATGGAAAATTGTTAGGGCTTGGTACCCCTCAGGAATTAAAATATAAATTTAATGCCAATACCATTGAAGAAGTATTCTTAAAGGCAGAGGTGAGGACAAAGTGATGCGATTTGGAGCCGTTTTTAAAAGAGTAGTTAAAGAATTATTTCGTGATAAACGAACATTGGCTTTAATGTTATTTGCACCAGTAGCTGTTTTAGCGCTTATGAAGATGGTTTTTGATGTCAACGGTAAAACATACGTTCAGATTGGCGTGGATGACACCGTACCAGCTGCTATAACAAAAACTTTTCCTTCAAACGAAGTAAAAATAAAAAAATACGACTCAAATGTAGATAAAGAGAAAATTGTATCAAGAAATGATCTAGATGCTTTTGTAACACTTAATGGTTCAACTTTTTGCATTTTATATGAAAACGAAGATCCAGGTAATACTGCGAAAGTAAAAGCATTACTAACTGGTATTTTAAGTAAAAAAAAGATGCAAGAAATGGCAACAGTTTTACAAAAAATTGCAAAATCAACCGAACAAGATTTCAAAATCGATGATTATTCGATCAAAAATTCTTATGTCTACGGAAATAAGAACAGTACTTTTTTTGATAAAATTTTCCCTGTTTTGATTGGCTTTTTTGTTTTTCTTTTTGTATTTTTAATTTCAGGAATTACCATTCTAAAAGAACGAACATCAAAAACGTTAGAACGATTATTAGCTACACCCATTAAACGAAGTGAAATTGTTATGGGTTATCTGGCGGGTTATGGATTATTTGCAATTTTGCAAACATTAATTATTGTATTCTTTTCTATTTATGTTCTTGATTTGCATATTGCTGGCAATCTGGGTTTAATATTAATAACCACGAT
>JAIRNX010000072.1 GCA_031257815.1 Lactobacillales bacterium | reverse complement strand
CAAATATTATTGAATTTGATAAAAAAGATTCTAATGCTTTGAAATATATTCTTCCATTTTCAAAAAGTTTGGGAGTGTCAAAAACTCAATTAGATGTATATCAGAAACGAGCTTAATTTATGTAAAGTGTATCAAATAATTTTGATGTTTGTGTAAAATTCTTCTTATTTCGTTGTAAAAATGATTTTTTGCTGTGTTTTTCTGAAATGTTTAACAAATAGTTATCTTATAACTAATTTTTAACAAATAATCCTTCAAGGGATTGTTGCTTTTCAATAATAATGTGTATTTTTTTACGCAAATGTAATCCGAAATATATATTATTATATAATATGGTTTGAAGGTTCTTTTATAGTTTTTAAAAGAGTCAAATAAAAAAAAAGCCTGTAATATTTTTTCAAAAAAGTTCAATTATTTATGTTGATTAATTTGGGAGAAAACTTGTTATAACGTAAAATAAACTTTTTTAATAAATATAGGGCAAGATAAGGGGAGTAATCATGGGGTATACATTAGTAAAAGACGCAATTGAAGAGTTGAAGAGTGCAAATATTCGTATTACGCCGCAACGTTATGCAGTTTTAGAATATTTGATCGAAAATCAAACTCATCCAACGGCGGACGAAATCTACAAATCATTGGAAGTAAAATTTCCAAATATGAGTGTAGCAACGGTTTATAACAACCTACGCTTATTTACTGAGATTGGCTTTGTTCAAGAGTTAAATTATGGAGACGCATCAAGTCGTTTTGATTTTACAGATGTTCCACATTATCATGCAATTTGTAAAAAATGTGGTAAGATTGTAAACTTTGAACATTCTGATTTAACAGAGATTGAAAAAGCAGCGTCGAAATTAACAGGATTTCAAATCAAGGATCATCGCTTAGAAGTATACGGTTTGTGTGAAGATTGTAAATAATAATCTTTTATGGAGATTGGGAAACCAATCTCTTTTTAATTTGAAAATAAAATTTTAGATTTTGTTGATGCTCTCATAAATATAGCGATGATTTTATAGACACTGAAGTTTTTTGAAAGTAAAATAAAATAGTGCAAGAATACAGATTTTAGTTAACAGGTTCTAAGAATTTTAGGAGGAATAAGAAAAATGGCCGTAACAGCAGCTCAAGTAAAAGAACTACGTGAGAGAACTGGCGTCGGGATGATGGACGCCAAAAAAGCATTGGTAGAGGTTAATGGAGATATGGATAAAGCAATTGACCTTCTTCGGGAAAAAGGAATGGCAAAAGCCGCGAAAAAAGCCGATCGTATTACAGCTGAAGGTTTAACAGGAAGTTATATTAATGGGAATACAGCTGCTTTAGTAGAGGTTAATTCTGAAACTGACTTTGTGGCAAAAAATGAGCAATTCAAAGCGATTGTTGCTGATACTGCAAAAATCGTCGCTGAAAACAAGCCGAGAGATTTAGCAGAAGCGTTTGACTTGACGAATGATAAAGGAGTAACACTTAAAGCTAAGTTAGTGGAAGGAACGCAAGTAATTGGAGAAAAATTAAGTTTTCGTCGTTTTGAGATTGTAAAAAAGTCTGCTTCAGAAAGTTTTGGTATGTATTCACATATGGGCGGACGTATCGGTGTGATTACAGTTGTCGAAAATGGTGATGAAAAATTAGCCAAATCTCTTGCAATGCATATTGCAGCTATGAAACCGCAGGTCTTGTCATATAAAGATCTTGATCCAAAATTTATCGAACAAGAAGTAGTAGCGCTGATTGCACGTCTTGAACTGGAAAATGAAGATCGTAAGCGTACGGGTAAACCTTTTTTGCGTATTCCAACATATGGAAGTAGACTGCAATTAACGGATGAAGTATTGGCAAAAATGAAAGCTAAATTAGAAGCTGATTTAGCTGAGCAAGGCAAACCTGAAAAAATTTGGGATAAAATTATTCCTGGCCAAATGGATAAATTTATTAAGGATAACACGGAGATTGATCAACAATACACCTTATTAGCACAAAGTTATGTGCTTGATGATAGTAAAACGGTTGCACAATTTTTGGAGAGTAAAGGTGCTTCAATCAAGTCATTTGTTCGTTTTGAAGTGGGTGAAGGAATTGAAAAAAAAGAAGATAATTTTGTTGAAGAAGTTATGAATCAAGCAAAATTGAATAAATAAATCGGCGTGTGTTTGATTTCTAACAAGAAAGAATTTGTAAGAACCTCGTATAATAAAATTACTTCCTTCCCATCAATAGAGAGATCATTAGCAGACTCTAAGGGAAGGGATTTTTATATCAGCTCAATCCAAGATCATTAGCACGAAAATGAAAGGATTTTTTATGAATAATCGTTTAGCTGTAAAATTACCAGGATTGAATTTAAAAAATCCCATTATGCCAGCATCTGGATGTTTTGGCTTTGGTGCAGAGTATGCCAAATATTATGATTTGGAGTGTTTAGGGGCAATCATGATTAAGGCTGTAACACCTCTGGCTCGTTTCGGAAATTCAACACCGCGAGTGGCGGAAACGCCTTCAGGAATGCTTAATGCCATTGGTCTGCAAAATCCTGGTTTAGATATTGTAATGAAAGAAAAGCTTCCTGCGCTTGAAAAGTATGATTTGCCGATTATTGCCAATGTTGCCGGAGATTGTGAGGAAGATTATGTTGAAGTTTGTGCAAAAATTGGTGATGCCCCAAATGTTAAGGCAATTGAATTAAATATTTCTTGCCCTAACGTCAAGCATGGAGGTCTTGTTTTTGGGACAGAGCCTGATGTTGCTTATCGTTTGACGAAACGCTGCAAATGTGTTGCTAGCGTTCCAATCTATGTGAAATTATCGCCAAATGTAACGGATATTGTTAAAATTTCCGAAGCAGTTGAAGCAGGTGGTGCGGATGGTTTTACAATGATTAATACTTTGATGGGTATTCGTTTTGATTTGAAAACCAGACAACCCATTTTGGCAAATGTAACTGGTGGCTTATCAGGTCCTGCGATTAAACCTGTAGCGTTAAAGTTAATTCATCAGGTATCAAAAACAAGTCGTTTGCCGATTATCGGCATGGGCGGTGTTGCTTCGACAGAAGATGTGTTAGAATTTATTCTTGCAGGAGCAAGCGCGGTGGCAATTGGCATGATGAATTTTACAGATCCATATATTTGCCCAAAAATTATTAAAAATTTGCCGAAAACAATGAATAAGTATGGGATAGAGTCAATTCAAAAATTGGTAAATAAAGTGAGAGTCTGTTAACGATATCAGAGCGATGAATAATTTTGGCAATACTCCCCACTTTTTTGTTAAAAAGCCTCGATTTAGAATCAACGCTTACGCTAACCTACGTTTTTTGCCTCAAATTGTAAAAAAATAGCTCAAAAATTCATTTCACTAGAGATCGTTAACAGACTCTAAGAGCGGAGCGTGAGAAGAAGTGGAAAGAGGTTCAAGGGGAGTTCGGCCTGTGATTGCTTTAGATTTTCCTAGCAAAAACGAGGTTGTTAATTTTTTAGCAAAATTCCCCGCAGATAAGCATTTATTTGTCAAAATTGGCATGGAGATTTTTTATCAAGAAGGTCCTGAAATTGTCAAGTATATGAAAAATTTGGGGCATGCCATATTTTTGGATTTAAAATTGCATGATATTCCGCATACAGTAAAATCAGCGATACGTTGTTTAGCGCGTTTGGGTGTAGATATGATAAATGTTCATGCAGCTGGTGGAATTGAAATGATGACTAAGGCGCGTCTTGGTTTGATTGAGGGGACATCTGCAGGGAGAGAAATTCCTAAATTAATTGCTGTTACACAGCTAACTTCGATAAATGAAAAGAGGATGAAAAAAGAGCAGTTAGTTTCGGCAAGTTTAGAAGAGTCGGTGGTAAATTATGCACAAAATACGCAAAAAGCAGGTTTAGATGGAGTAGTTTGTTCAGCATTTGAAGTGAAAAAAATTAAAGCAAGCACGTCTAGTGATTTTATTTGCTTAACTCCAGGAATTCGTCCAGAAGGTTTTGCGATTGAGGATCAAAAACGCGTGGTAACTCCTAATAAAGCGCGTGAGATTGGCTCAGATTATATTGTTATTGGTCGTCCGATTACTCAAGCAAAAAATCCGTATAAAGCTTATCAGAAAGTAAAAGAAGAGTGGAATTATAGGTCTTAGAATCTGTTAACGATCTCCATAATAGTGAAATTTTTGGCAATTTTTTGCCCTTTGTAAGAAATTTTGAAAATAAAATTTCTTTAATCCATTACCTAAAAGCTGTGCTTTTAGCCTAAAATAGCGCAAAAATTTTCCAAAAATTTCATCTATAAAAAAAGTGAAATAAAAAGCTTCAAAGATTTATTAGAGTTTGAAGAATTGATACTTTAGTAATTAATAAAGTAATTGTAAGAGCTTATGATACCAGTTTTTTGATGGAAGAATTTTTGCCAAATTGGCAAATAAAAGATTAGGTTCTATAATAGGGGCCTATTGATTATTTTTTGAGACTAAAAAATAGTTAATAAGCCTAGCAAAGTTATCTTTGTGAAAATTACAGTGATAGAAAATTATGGAGGCTTTTTCTGTGGCGTTGTTTAAAAAGAAAAAAGAGTATATCAAGTTAAAACCTTATCATCGAGAAACGCCGATAAAACGTTTTGGACCAGATATTCCTGATAAGATGTTTGTGAAATGTCCCGCATGTCAGCAATTTATTTACATGAAGGATTTGGGTGAGGTGAAAGTTTGTCCGCATTGCGGGTATAATTTTCGTTTAAGCGTGGCAGAACGCTTACTGTTAACAGTAGATGAAGGTTCATTTGTAGAATGGGACACAGGAATTGAGGTTAGAGATCCGTTGAATTTCCCAGGTTATTTGAAAAAATTGGAGAATGCTCGAAGAGCAACTGGCTTAGAAGAAGGGGTTGTTACTGGAAAAGCGAAAATTCTTGATTGTCAAGTAGCTCTTGCGATTATGGATTCGCATTTTATTATGGCAAGTATGGGGACGGTGCTGGGAGAAAAAGTAACTCGATTGTTTGAAAAAGCAACAAAATTGTCGCTTCCAGTTATTATCTTTACGGCGTCAGGTGGTGCAAGGATGCAGGAGGGAATTTTGTCGTTGATGCAAATGGCGAAAGTTTCAGCAGCTGTGAAACGCCATAGCAATGCGAGATTGTTATACATTAGTGTTTTAACAGACCCAACAACCGGTGGAGTAACTGCGAGTTTTGCAATGGAGGGAGATATTATTTTGGCGGAACCTCAGTCGTTGGTAGGTTTTGCAGGACGACGTGTGATTGAACAGACCATGAAAACCAAGTTGCCCGATAATTTCCAACGAGCAGAATTTTTAAAAGTGCATGGATTTATCGATGCGATTGTTTCTCGTGGTGAGTTGCGTGAAAAACTGGGAACGATTTTAGCGCTTCATTCTCGTGCATAGTTTTTTATTATGAAAATATCAGGTTCTATGAGGAGGTATTAATTTTGAGTCAATTCAGTGCAAGCGAAATTGTTCAATTGGCACGAGCAAAGGAGCGTTTAACGACTCGTGAAATAATTGCAGGAATTTTTGATAATTTTATAGAGTTTCATGGAGATCGTAATTTTCGGGATGATTTAGCTATTGTTGGGGGTATAGCTTTACTTGAAGATCAACCTGTAACAGTTATCGGAATACAAAAAGGGCGAGACTTAAAAGAAAATATGAAGGTCAATTTTGGCCAACCTCATCCAGAAGGTTATCGAAAAGCGTTGCGTTTGATGAAGCAAGCAGAAAAATTTGATCGTCCGGTAATTACGTTTATTAACACAGCAGGTGCTTTTTCGGGAACAGGAGCAGAAGAACGCGGACAAGGAGAAGCGATTGCTAAAAACTTGTTGGAGATGAGTGATTTAAAAGTGCCGATTATTGCGATAATTATCGGAGAAGGTGGTTCTGGCGGGGCACTTGCTTTAGGAGTTGCAAATCAAGTGTGGATGTTCGAACATGCGATTTATGCGATTTTGTCTCCAGAAGGATTTGCTTCGATTCTTTGGAAGGATGCTTCACGTTCTGCACAAGCAGCGGAATATATGAAATTAACTGCTCCAGAATTATTGGAAATGGGAGTGATTGATAAAATTATTCCAGAAACTTTTAACGGGAAAATGTTAGAACCAGAAAAAATTATGCAAATTTTGAAAGAAACTTTGGCAAAAGAGTTAAAAGAACTTTCCAGCACAAGTTTGAAAGAGCTAGTAGAACAACGCTATCAACGTTTTCGGAAATTTTAAATTCATTAAATTGAAAACATGTTTTGTCAAACTAGTTAGAAAATTTTGCAAAAATGGTAACTCTCTATAACCTCTGATTCGTCGAAAACCACGCTCAGTTTCCATAAAACCAGCTGCTGCTTGACGAAGTGCCATCTCTCACCTGTCTTAAATTCTTAACTCTTCGAATAACTCTAGCACAATAAGCATTCACAGAGGGGGGAGCATTAGAGTTTGACGAAAGTAAACCTTGGAATATTCAAACGATGAATTCAAGGTCTCCTCTAAGAACCTGTTAACGATCTCTCAATTGATGGATTTTTTGAGAAATTTTTGTGTATTTCTAAGAAAAAAATGCAGGTTTAGCGGTGCTAAATCGAGGCTTTTTAACGCTAGAAATACGATTTCTAGGTTACTGGATAAAAGAAATTTTGCTTTCAAAATTTCTTACAAAAGGCAAAAAATTACCAGAAAAGTCGCAATTATGGAGATCGTTAACAGGTTCTTAGAAATATTAAGAATTATTTGAAAATTTGTAACAGAAACAATAGGCTAGCATAAACTTTTAACCATGAATGTAAAAAATCGAGCTTTTTGATAGAAAAACCATTTTCAATGAATTCCTTCTCTATCATATCACTTTTCAAAATTGGATAATATGAATTATCATCGATAAAAATAAAGTTTAAATTTATATCGAAATTGTAAGAATAAAAGGATTTACTACTAAATATTCTTGTATATCGACACCGAGCTCATCATCATATTCCTCTGTGCCTAAAACATCATATCCAAGCAATTTTGTCAGCATACCTGAATCATAAAATAAAGCTGTTCTTTTATCTTTAAAATATATCTTTCTGTGCCGATTTAATTCTATAAATTTCGAGTCCTTACTTAAGCTTTCCCCCACTTGTTGTAATTTTTCAAAAGTATCACAACCACCATTTTTAATAGCCCACATACTCATATATTCTGAGATATATTCCGATGCACTATCATATATTGAATTGCTTCTGTTACTTGCAACACATTCCGCAAATTCACTTTTATGCTGTGCTATCATTATATTTTTAATTTCTTCTAAATAATCGCTCCTTAATAGTTTGGATTTATCATCAATAAACATAGTAATAATTCCATCTGGAGTATTTGCAAATAATTCTGCACAAGCTAAATTTCCTGTGGTATATATACCACAACCTCTGACATTTCTCGTATTTTTTGCAATATATACTTGTCCTAATTTAAACTCATCAGCGTATTTCTTTTTGGTACCTCTGTATAAAATTATTTTATTTCTCGAATTTTGAACAAATTCTTCTCTTCCAAGAATCCTTGGTCTAGGGGAATTTGCTAATAAATACTGACGACATACATCTTCAAAATTTTCTGAAGAACATTCTTGATTTATCCTCAGAAACTCATTAATTAAAGTATACAGTCTTTCTGCATCTTCAGTTACATCCGCATTTACAAAAAACTGTGAATTCATCGCAAAAATTAATATTAATATTAAACCAACTATTTTTTTCATTATAAAATACCTCCCATTAATTAAAAAAAATTTGATATATTTCACCTTTCTATCTGGCGATAATAAGCTTTTGAAGTTTAAGTAGTACAGCACCACAATGCCTAAGAACCTGCCTACTATCTCCATAATAGCGAAATTTTCGGCAATTTTTCGCACTTTGTAAGAAATTTTGAAAACAAAATTTCTTTTGTCCAGTAACCTAGAAATCGTATTTCTAGCGTTAAAAAGCCTCGATTTGGATCAACGCTACGCTAATCTGCGTTTTTTGCCTAAAATTGCATAAAAATTTTCCCAAAAACCTGTCGGGTTATTATAAATTGTTTCAAGCTTTGCTTGATTACAATTTGTATAACGGGATTCATTTCACTAGAGACAAGTTAACAGGTTTTTAAAAAGGAGAAGGTATATCAAACAAAATATTACACTTTTGAACAAGCTAAAATGGCTTTATTTAGCTACATTGAAGGATTTTATAATCGAAAAAGAATTCATAGTGGTATTGATTATTTAACACCGATGCAGGCAGAACAAATAGCTTTAAATGGTTAGTTAAACACAATTTTTCTACCACTTCTTGGCTGTCTAAATGTTTGAAGATAGAATTTTGTCAAGAGAAATAGTGAAACGACTCTTGATGAAATTCTACCTTCAAACTAATATACTTAGCCAAGTGGTGGAAGGAGAAATGTCTATGAAATTCTGTCCAGGATTTTGACTCAAATCCAAGGAATCGTGAAATTTCAAGACAAAGAGTTATGATTGAAAATATTATCGAGTTTGTTAAACGATTTAAAATCTTAGCTGATATCGCAGGAAGCGGTTTGGTTTGAGGTTTAATCTTATTTCAGGTATTTGTAATTTTGATCGCGATTGATAGTTGGGAAAGAAGTCTATTCATAAAATGTTTATACTACTTCAGTAAATTAATTGCAAGGTTTTAAAACAGGTCTATTAATACCTTTCCGGCTGACCATCTCTAAATTTAATACATATCCTCCCAGGATTAGTAGAATGTTGGTAAAAACGAATATGTTCTGCTCGTAGATAACGGATTAAGGAATGTTTATTGGGCGAAAATCCTCTAGCGTTTCCTTGACCAACAATAATTTCCCCTAATCCAGTAAACAACATCCTCTCTGCATTTTGACGAATACTTTCACAACATAATTGGATAAATTCACGAGAATTAACATGACGACCATTAGTATGTATATCTATTTGCCATGGAAAATGTCTTTTTAAATTAAACATACTACGTAATCGCTCATACTCAATAGCTTGGTTATTAATCATTAGCTCAATGTCACGTGAAGACATAGTTGAGCTAGTTTGAGTTGAGATATTCCTGACTGGAGATTCAACTACTTCAGGTTGAACAGAATCTGCCTGAGACAAAATATCTGAAACAACATCCTCTTCTGATTGAAAATCAATTGGTTGAGCAATTTCTTCTGGTTCAACTTCTTCTTCAGGTTCTTCTTCAAAATTTTGTTGATCTTCAGTATTATTTGTTGGTAGTTGAAAATGTTCTTGTAAAATTGAAAGCGCCCAGTTATCTTCTCCATCACTCAAAGATTCTTTACTAATTTCAATCAAAGCGTCAATATTCTCTACATTTATATTTTTTAATAAAAATTCAAATGGCAATCTCTTCTTTAGCTGAAGAGCCATGATAATTTCTGCGGGAATCCCATTGTAATTCAAAGACTGAAAAGCCGGGTGTTTCAAGAACAATTCAAGAATTTGAATATTATTTTCTTTAATTGCATTACAAAATGATGATTTTTTCAAAACTGTCACCTTATCAACACCTGAATTCAATTGGCTTTTAATTTTGTTTGATTCTTCTTTATGATCTGGATTATCTACTATAAACTCATTTAGATTTTCCTGAGTAACAACTTGAAAATCGTCTGAATTAAGATTGAATTTACAACAACCTGCTTCTAATAGTTTAGAAATTATATCTACATTTTTATTTTTAACAAGATAAGGAAGAGGAATACACCCTAAATTAACATCAGCATTTTGATGAATTAAGAAGTCAATAATCTCAATATATCCTTTATAAGCAGCTATACTAATAGGATAACAATCTTTAAAACAAGAAGCGTTCACATCAGCATGACTATTGATCAGTAATTGAACGATATTAAAATATCCATTTTGGCAAGCGAAATAAAGGGGAGTCACATTTTCTAAATTAGGTACATTAACACCAGCACCGTTTTTAATTAAAATATCCGCTATTTCAAAAAATCCTTCTTGACAAGCAAGAGTTAATGTAGTATTACCTTTTATATCCTGTTGATCGATCCAATGTGGATTAGGTGCATTAGACAATATTGCTTTAACAGCCTCAAGATTTCCACACATAGCTGCTTCATGAAGAGCTGTCCTTCCGCAATCATTAATTGCATCCACTTGACCACCATGTCGGAGTAATGCTTTGAATTGTTGTATGCATTTTGGAATTTGAGCATATATATGAGCCAAATTATAATTTCCAGCATATTTTCTATTAATTTGAGAAAGATCACTGACTTTTGAAAGCATTACATCGAATATTTTACGACGTTCTGATGTTTGATCTTGGTCTAAAACATGTCTAAAGGCATCATGTCCTGATAAATCAGTATCACTCATTAATGTTGGATCATGATTAACTAAGATTTGAACTACAGTAGTATGGTTGTTATCAACGGCAGCCATAAGAGGAGTTTCTCCTGGAAATTCGGGATCTTGACTTGAATCATGTGGGTTGATGCCTGAGAGTTGCAAAACTGCTGAAACTATTTTATCTCTCCCACAAACAGCTGCTCGATATAATGCCCAATTTTTATTACTATCAGGAATAAGTTCAAGGATTTGCATAACACTCTTGGCATCGTCTGTATTAGTAATTTTACGATCTAATTCATCTTTAAGTTTACTTTGTGGCCAAGTTGCATACGGATTGGATTCGACAAGTTCTAATTTTCCATTTCGATAAGTACAACGATATTTTAAAGAACCAACTAAAAATTCGACAATTTTATCATTCTTATCAATCTGGCATATTACTTTTGTAGTAATTTTACTAGAGCTTATTGTAAGTTTCATTATCGTCACAAATAAATTGCTTATTTCCATTTTACCCATTGACTTTATTATATTTTCTCCCGTAGCAATCTCTATGTCCTTAAATAGAACTTGGCCTGCCCTTGGTGTTTTTCCTGGCGCTGATTTCGGAAGTGTTACAATATTCGCTTGAACCTTGTTTGTTAAAATGATTATACTTAAAAGAAATCCAAGAAGAACAATTAATATATTTGTAAATTTTGATATACATGATTTTTGCAAAAAAAACTCCCCCTAAAAAATTTTTTTAATAATTTAATAAATTTATATGCTATGTTTATTTTAAACATAGAAGAATTGATTTAGATTAAAGTGGAAAAAAATTATACTTAAATGTACTTAATCATGAAAATAGCAAATCTTATTTTTATGTTTTTGGGTAATATTTTCTACATATCGAAACTTAGGAGATAAATAATATTGATAACGAAATATTTTGCAAAACGAAAATTATATTTGCTGATTTTTTTAATTTTATTAATTATTCCCACAGCTTGTTCTAAAGAAAATACAAAAAAGAAAACAACCACCTCTTCTACCAGAACGATAAAGGATTTAGCAAAAGATAAAGCTGAAGAGAACAAAGCGCAGATTTTAAATTTGATGCAGCAGTTAGCTGAAAAGAGCCATTTTTCTGGTGCTGTTTTGGAACAACGAAGCGGTAAAGTTGCAGGGGTCATGTATTACGGCTATAAAAATAAAGAAAAAAATGAAAAAGTGGATGCAGAAACAATTTTTCCAATTTGTTCGCAGTCCAAGATTTTCTGTGGAGTCATTATTGCGCAGCTAATTAGAGAGCAAAAATTATCTTATGAGGATACTCTGGATGAATATTTTCCAGATATAGAAGATGCAGACAAGGTGAGTATTCGGGATTTATTATCACATACTTCTGGATATAAAAATTTGGAGATTGCGCCGGATTATTTTATAAAAAATGATGAAAAGTTATTAGAGTTTACAAAAGATATTACAGTGCACTCAGAAAATTCAGAATTTGATTATGCCAATTCAAATTTTGTCTTTTTGGCTTTATTAGCTGCCAAAATTGAACATAAATCTTATTATGATTTGGTCAAAAAAAGAATCTTAGATGTCTTAAAAATGAAACATACCTATTTTCCAAAAGATTTAAAAGAAACTGATTTACCAGTTAGTTATGCTGTGGTCGAAGACAAAGATTATCAGTATGATGAAACTAATTATTCGCTCAATTTACTATCCAGTTTAATGGGAGCAGGCGAAATTTGCTCAACTGTAACGGATATAAGCAAATTTTTTGAAGGTTTAAGTCATGAAAAACTTTTAACCAAAGAAGAGTACCAAGAACTTTTTCATCCTACTGAAGATACTGATTACAGTGCAGGTTTATCTTTAAAAGAGAGTAATAAAAACTTTATTTCATCTTTAGGTTCATTTGCTGGTCAAGGCATTCAAAGTTACTATGAAGGAGATGAAAATAGTGAAAATTATTCGATTATATTAACCAATATGCATAATGTTGAAATTGCTGCTTTAGGTGATTTATTTTACAGCACAACTTCAGATGTGTTGGCAGCAAGTAAGCAATAAAGTAAATGAAAATATACTCACTTAAAAAATCAAAACCTCAAATCCCTCCATATCGGTGAGCTTTCTTCTTTTATATTTTTAACGCAAAACGTATAATGTAGAACGTGTTCAGCCTTACTACTATGCAAAGAAAAATATTTGAATCGTTTGCGAATACTTTTCTTTGTTTAGTAGTTGGACACAAATTTATTATTAAGGAGAAAAATATGTCTGAAAAGCAAGTGTTTCAAACTACTATCGGAGGCCGTTTGCTGCAAGTAGAAATTGGGCAAGTGGCTAAACAAGCTAATGGCGCAGTTTTGGTGCGCTATGCTGATACAGTTGTCTTATCCGCAGCCGTAATGGGCAAAAAACCTATTGATGGAGATTTTTTCCCATTAACGATTAATTATGAAGAGAAGATGTATGCTAATGGTAAGTTCCCCGGAGGTTTTAATAAACGTGAAGGGCGTCCTTCAACTGATGCAACCTTAACAGCTCGTTTAATTGATCGCCCGATTCGCCCCATGTTTGCGGAGGGTTTTCGCAATGAAGTACAAATTACCAATACCGTTATGTCTTATGACGAAGATGCTAGTCCAAAAGTTGCAGCAATGTTTGGTGCTTCATTGGCTTTAGCCATTTCGGATATTCCATTTAATGCTCCCATCGCTAGCGTTGAGGTAGGCTATATCAACGGTGAGTATGTTTTAAACCCAACTGCAGCACAAATGCTAAAGTCAAGTCTTGATTTATCTGTTGCAGGTACCAAACATGCCATTAATATGGTGGAATCAGGCGCTAAAGAGCTTTCTGAAGAAGAAATG
>JAIRNX010000096.1 GCA_031257815.1 Lactobacillales bacterium | reverse complement strand
TGATTAATTTTAACATAAAAAGGAAACGAGGCTAAATTGTCGTTTCCTATACCTTTAATGTTATAAAATACGTACTATTACATCTTGACGAGTAAATTCACAAGATTTTTGATAAGTTGAAAAATGAATATCAATACGATTACCCTCGTAAATAGACAACAAGTACTTTAACAATAGAAAAAAGTAATTATGCCAGATTCTTTTAAATTTTAGAAACTTTTATAACTTATTTTAAAATTATGCCATTGTTGGAGAAAACGGCATTGGAAAAACGACATTATTAAATCTTTTAGCTGGGTTGTATCTACCAAATCATGGAAAAATTTTATATGATCAAAAGTTGCTAACTCAAGAAGAAATTAAAATACAAACCGCTTTTATTCCTTGTGATATTGGGTTATATCCCTTGCTAGGAGCTTATGACCATATCAATTTAGTGGCTGAATTATGGGATATGAAAAAAGAAACTTATAAAAAATATAAAGACAAAGTCGTTAAATATCTAAAAAAACTTAACTTAAATGACTTGGATAAAGCTGTTGAAGAGTATTCAAGTGGAATGAAATATAAATTGTATTTTTCTTTAATGTTCTCCAGAGATATTCAGGTACTGCTTTTGGATGAACCCTTTAATGTATTGGATGAGAAAAGTCAAAAAATTGCAATGGAAATTATTCAATCAGTAAAATCTTATATTTTAGTTATTTTCTCTTCGCATCAGCGACAAACTATTGAACAGTTTGCTGATCAAACAATAGTTTTGAATCAAGAAAAAACTGGCTTGGATTTGCGTTCAAGATATTGACTTAAATCCACTTTCTTTTTTTATCTAGGAAGTCTACCATTTTGTGTCCAGGTTTTTATACTAGCATCATGGTGGTGAATGCTGCCGGTGCGAAGAAACTTTCAAATGATTCCGAGGATCTGCGTCAAGCATTAGGGCAGTGCGTTTCTGTTGGAGAGGTGATGTTTCGCGTAGTTGGAGTGTACAAGAAAAATGATTGCGAGTTTGAGGATGGTAGTTTGCAAGGAATTATTCCAGCAGGGGTGTTTGCGCATTATTTTCATCAAGAAGAAAAGCCACATTTATTAACGCTTTCGATGGCAGAGGGAGCAACTGTTGCCAGTCTTCAAAAGTCGGTGATTAAGTTGTTGAATTCGCAAGGAAGTTTAAACCTTGTGGCGGAATACAGTTTCGATAATTCGGCAAAATGGATCGATGAAGGTGAAAATCAGTTTAATATTGTGACATTTGTGTTAACAGGACTTGGAGCGATTTCTTTGGTGGTGGCAGCGATTGGAATTATGAATATGATGTTTATCGCGGTGGCTGAGAGAACCTTTGAGATCGGAATTCGGCGGGCGATGGGTGCGAAAAAACGAGAGATTCGACAACAATTTTTACTGGAAGGATGTTTGGTTACATTGATTGGTGGTGCGATTGGCTATCTACTAGGTGTGGGATTGGCGAATTTGTTTGGTTCGGTGATCGAGTTTCCAATTTCATTGCATCTTTCTGTGGTGTTGCTGGCAATTGGAATTTCGGCATTGGTTGGAATTTCAGCAAGTTTTTTGCCAGCGCTAAAGGCATCGAACAAGGATTTGATTCAGATTTTGAGATAGTGTTAAGAGTATGTTAACTTGTCTTGCATAATTGTGAAGTTTGACAGAGAGAAGGTGCGTATGCACCTCTTGGTGCGACTTATTTGTTAATTTTTTGCGCCTCGCAGTTCAAAAAAACTGTCGGGTTTCTTACGATTTGTTCAAGTTTTACTTGATTACAAATCGCAAGGAACGTAAGCCGTAATTTAACCAACGCGCAAGCAAATCTTAAGTTTCCGGTGAAAGAAAACTTATTCTTCGTTTTCTTTTATCTGTTACCTAAAGACGCGCTTTTAGCCTAGAAACGCGTAAAAATTTCTCAAAAAAACCTGGCAGGTTTACAAATTGTTTTGAGCTTCTTGATTTACAATTTGATAAACGCAATTCATCGATAGAGAAATCATAAACAGGTTCTCAGAAATTTTTGGTAAAATTTTAAAGTTTCCGTTCTTTAAGAATTCCATTTTTTAAAATATACATTCGATCCATGGCTGACAAAATTTTTTCATTATGCGTAATGATCATTAGTATTTTATTTTTTGAAAAAGCTAAAAGATTTTCAAAAATCTTTTTCTCCGATTGGCAATCTAACCATTTTTCATACTCATCTAAAATTAATATTTTTGCTTCTTTATTAAAAAATCGACTCAAGTTTAATTTCTGATTTTCACCACCAGAAAGAGCCACTCCACGATTGGTAAATCTTCTTGTTATCATTGAAGCAATCCCTTCTTTTTGAGAGAAAATTTTTTGATAAAGTTGACTTAATTTTAAGGCTTCTTCTACTCTTTTCTCATCCATTTTTTCTGGATTTTTTAGAAAAATATTTTCAGCAACCGTAAGCGAGTAGTTCTCTTGGTTTTGCAAAACAACTGCGAAATTGGTACGAAAGTCTTCTAAATGGTAATTTTTACTATCTATTCCATTGATAAATATCGTTTGATCAGGGGGTTCATATAAACGTAATAACAAATGAATCAACGTAGACTTCCCAGACCCGTTTTCTCCAACAATCGCAATTTTTTCGCCTTGTTTTACTTTCAGCGAAAGATCATTTAAAATTTTTCTCTTTGAATTCACATAGGCAAAGGATAATTGCTTAATTTCTATCTCAAACGGTTGATTTTTATCTAAAAATACTTTTTGTTTTGCAGAGTCTTTTTTCGGTGCGTAAGAGTCTATTTCTTCGGTAATCTTAAAATAATTAGAACATTTATTCATGTTGCTAACAATTTCAGAGCTTCGCTGCATTTGGCTTAAAAAGGAAAAAACGGACTGAGTCAAAGCTGAAAAAGTTCCCACAGAGATTCGTCCAAGCCAAGTAATATAAGCAATATACAAAATAATCGAGCATTCAAAAAAAGAAAAAATTACTCCATCAAAATTCGAATAAATTAAAAGTTTTCGCGAAAATTTTTGAATCACCTGAATGATTTTGCTGGCATTCTCATTCCATTTGTTGATAAAAAAATTCTCCGCTGAATAGACTCGAACATTTTTCACACCATCATAATGATTTAAAAGATTGGCAAAATAACCTTTTTGCCGTTCAATTGGAGTCATCTCTTTTTGTTGTTCCAATTTTAATTGATTGATTTTATGATTAAAAAACAAATAGAAAAAGAAAATAACAAATGAAGTCAAAATGATAATTTTACTAATTGAAAAAACATAGATTGCCAACGTAGCCATCGAAAGAATATTCGTTATTAAATCGATACAATAATTAAATAAGCTAAAATAAGTTTCGACCAACTCATTCGTAACCAATGAATTTTTATTACAAAATTCCTGATCTTCAAAATATTTTAAGGGAACTTTGGAAACGGTTTGAAGATATTTGGTCATTAATGTCTTTGCTATTTCCTCTCGAGCTTTGCTTTTGTATTTGATGTTCGCCCATGAATCATAACAATAAAAGAAGATTTCAAACAACAAAAAAATAGACAGAAAATAGAATAAATGCAAAAAATTAGCTTTTTGAGTTAGACAATCAATTAAATACTTCATATATAACGCACTAAGAAGCGGGCGTGGAATGTCTTTTAGTTTTCCAAAAATTACTGAGATTACGTACCCTTTATTTATTTCCCAAAATTTAGCAATTACCTTAAAAGAATACATTTACCAATCATCCTTTACGCAAAATCGGTTTTTTTATAAGCAAATTTATCTAAAGTTTCTATGAAATCTCTTCAAAAAACCTAAGTCATGATTAAAATGTTCGTCCTTGCCTTGGATTGCATTTCTTTGAATAAAGAATTCAGTTTCCGAAAAACTCTAACTTGTTCAGAAATTTTGGAAAGAGTTTAAGTCATTTGATGTTTTTCATAAGCACGCACTGCTAAAATGATAAATATTGGAATTGCAAAAGCTGTGGTTGCCATCATAACGTAAGGCGACCAAAAACTCATTTGAGCGAAATGCAAAAAGTTTAGTTCATCATTTGATAGCTGGCAAAACAAGGTATTCTTTGCCTCCTCTGTAAATCCTCCTAATCCAGCTGATGGAAAAAGACAAATAAGCCATCCCACTTTCAAAATTTTAGAACCAATACTTGGAAAGAGGCAAATAACAAAAATGATCATCATTGCGGTTAAAGAATTTTTACATTTTGCCGATAAAAACAAACCAATACTTATTATAGCTAACAAAGAAAGGAAGCCATAGAAAACAAAAAATCCCAGCATTCCTCCTACCGTCGCATTTAGAAGTGTCGAAAAAATCATTTGAACGGAAGTTTTTAAACATTCCCAACCAAAAAGCGAATTTGAAAAAAATAAATATAACCCTATGGCAACGAGATATAAAGCCGATAAACAAACAAAGAGGGTGAAGATTTTAGTGAGGGCGAGCCTGCGACGCCCATGCTTTGTACAGCGCAAAATAACATCCGCTTTTGTTTCATATTCATTTGAAAAAGTAGGAATAATCACAACTGTGCATAAAATCACTAATAGAGAAATAAAAAGATTAAGTGAAGCAAACACTTCTGCTCTATAGCCAAAGTACAATTGAAATGGTGTTTTAACTTTTGCATTCATTTTCATTGCTTTCTTTTGAATCTTTGGTTCATTTTCATATTTTATTTTGATATAGTGATTTGTTTGCTGAGAATATTGTTTGTAAAAAGAATCCAGCTTTTTGAGTTGGCTTTTTATCAGATTTTTGTTTTCATACATTTTAGAATTTTTCAACGAAATAGGCAGTATCTCCAAAAAAGGTTGAATCGGTAAAATTTCCTTGAAGTAATCTTTCTTGTAAAAAGAATTTTCTTCTGCTGCTGGGTATCTTTTTTTATAATTTTGATAAATGGTTAATGCTTTTTTCAATTTTTTCGCTGTAACTTCCCCGTTATTCGGCGAAAAAGCTTTTTTTTCACATTGAAGCGTTTCCCTTTTATTCAAAGAAACAATCTTTCCTCGAGGATCTTCATAATAAATACGTCTTACGCTGCTCAATGGAAGATAGGGCATAATGATGGATAAAGTGAAAACGAAAAGAAAAAGGATTTTTGTTCGACAGGAACTTAAAATTCTTTTTATCTCTAGCCAAAATAGACGCACGTTAATTTTTTCCTTTCTTTAGAAAACATTTTCCTTCATGCTCCATTTAGAATCTTGAGGGAATAACCAAAAATAGAGATCTTCCAAAGAAGGAGAAACCGAAACTGCCCCATTAAGCTGTGCTTTGTCTGACAAATAACGAATCACCATTTGATTGTTCCCTTCTTCACGTTGATAGATTATCTGCAGCTGCTCAGCATAGGTTGGAAATTGATTCGCAGGAATCACACTACTCCAAATTTTCCCCTCTACTTTCTTCACCAACTCATTGACTGAGCCCGAATCAATAATTTTTCCCGCTTTCATAAGAAAAATTTGCTTTGCAACATTCTCAATATCCGAAACGATATGGGTTGAAATGATTACCGAACGATTATGAGAAAATTCGAAGATAAGGTTGCGAAAACGAATTCGCTCTCCTGGATCCAACCCTGCTGTTGGCTCATCCATTACTAGAATTTTTGGATCATTTAATAAAGTCTGTACAATTCCGACTCGTCGCTTCATTCCTCCGGATAACTTAATTATCTTTTTATTTTTTACATCAGAAAGCGAGACTAGCTTTAGTAAATGATCAATTTTTCCCACGGTTTCTTTTGCAGGAACATCTTTTAAAGCTGCAATATATTCCAAATAATTTTTGACCGTAAAATTGTGATCAAAACCAAATTCTTGAGGTAAAAAACCAAAAAGATCTCGATATGCTTCTCCCATAAGATGAATGTTTTTTCCATCATAAAGAATTTCTCCAGAAGTTGGCTTTAAAATATCCGCAATCATTTTCATTAATGTTGTCTTACCAGCACCATTTGCTCCAAGCAAACCAATAATTCCTGTTGGAATCTTAAGACTTACATTATCAACAGCAAGTTTTTTCCGAAATTTCTTTGTAACGTTTTTTACTTCCAAAACCATAAATTTCCCCTTTAATTTCAATTTGCTTGATGTTTGTTATACGAGCGCACTGTCAAAAATAGAAAAATGGGAATTGCTAAAACGGCAGCTAGAAGAATCACATAGGGAGAGAAAAATCCTGTTGAACCAAGGCGCAAAAAATTTAGATCCATCAATTGCCGATACAAACTATTTCCACTCCCAACTCCAGCCGATGGAAAAAGACAAATCAACCAATTCACTTGTCCATCAAAAAGAGTTCGTCCGAGTGTAGGAAAAAAGCAAGCCGCAAGGCTAATCACAAGTACCGTCAAAGAATTTTTAAAGCGCGCGGAGAAAAATAAAGTTAAACTAATCGTTGCAAACAGTGTAAGCATGCCTCCTATAGCGAGAATGATTTGTGTACCTCCAACCGTTGAATTTAATAAAACAGTCGGATTTACAGAGAAAGAAGAAACTAATTGAATGGATGTTTTGCAGCAATCAAAACCAAAAAGAACATTCAATATCAATAAATGCAAGCCTAAGCTAAACACCGATACGAGAAAAAAAAGAAAGAACAAAGCGGAAATTTTCGTAAACACGAAAAAAGATCGTCCCTTCTTTGTGCAACGTAAAATCGCATCTGTTCCCGTCTCATACTCATGCGAAAATGTAGGGACAGCAATAATAAGACAAAGAACAACAAGCAAAAAAATAAATTCACTAAAAGAATCAAACGCAGCATTCGTATAACCGGCGTATAATTGAAATGGTTTTTTAATTTTTGCATTCATTTTCATTGCTTTCTTTTGAATCTTTGGCGCACTCTTGTATCTTTGGCTGATTTGCTGGCGTAACTGTTGAGAATAAAAAGTATAGAAAGAATCCATATCTTGCGGTTTCATTAACGTTAAACCGTCATACGAATAATCACCAAAATCTGAATTGGGTTGTTTAGGAATATTGATAAACATTTCAATAATTGATAACAAGGGAACAATTGGAGAGATTTTTTTCTGTTGTAATTCAGCAACATTCTTAGTAATATTTTCTCCTTTTCGTGTTTCTGGATATTTTCTTTGAAAATCTTGAAATATTGTCAGAGCTTTCTTCAGTTTTGCCGATGTTAGCTCTTTGTTACTAGGCCTTTGTATTTTTTTCTTGTATTGCAGCGCTTCTCTTCCAGTCAGCTCAACAAGTTTCCCGTGGGAATCTTGATACGAAACCTCTTCTTTTCGAATGGGAGAATAAGCCATTAGTACGGAGAGTAATAAGATGATCGAAAAAATAATTTTTGTCCGCAAGGAGCTTAAAATTCTTTTGATTTCTAACCTGAAAAAGCGCATCCCTCTTTTTTCCTCTCATAAAAGCTATGTAAACTCTCTTTACATCAGTAAGCGTTTAAAACATCAGAAGAGAAATACTCTCAACAAACAGCGTTAACAAAACTGAGCAAAACATCCCCCCTTCTAAATATCAAACGTTTTTTTCTTTAACTTTTGCGATGAACTTCATTTGCGCCTTTTCTATTCGCCTGATAATGCTTACCACTTGTATTATCTCTACAATCACAACCACACCAATCACAATTATCCTTGCCACCTGCATCTCTTGCTGCGCCAAAAGAACCAGGCCATCTACTACAACCACAAGCTAAATACACTGGCTCTGGTCCACCGGGAATTCTTCCAATTGGATCAATAATTCTCATCATTTTTCCTCCTTTTTTCCTAAAAAATCAAGTTATTGAAATCTTTAAAACAGCAATTTCAATCAAGATACTTCCATATTGTTATACTTTTCTAACGTTTCTGGATTTTTCTCCAGAGTTGAATAATAACGAATTAGCGCATTTTCACTGTATTTTCTTTCATGGCGACACCAATCATGTCGATAAGCAAAATTTTTACCATTGGCATCATAACAACCGATATAGCACAAACTGCACAAATTAATGGCCCAACAGTTTTTGCAATACTTCACCGCTTCTTGAATATACTCATCAACATAGAATCGTTTAATTTTTCCCTCGTCTAATCCGCTATGAACATTTCCAATGCTCGGGATATTCCCAACTTTCTCACAATGAAAAAAAACACCTTCAGCATTTACATATATTCTTCTTTCTCCAGGAACACAGCAACCATTCATCCCATATTCTGTCAATGGTTTCTTTAATAAACGCCTTTTATGGATTTTTTGCATAGCTTTGTCCATATCTAAATCCGAGATTAATTGTTCTTTCTTTTTGCTTGCTTGGCGCTTTTTCGCATCCCATGTAAATAATGGAGAATACAGATTTTTCATCATGTCTTGATCTTCTTTACTTGAGGGAACAAAGTACTCACTTTCAATTGGACCATAATCTGCATTTGAAATCATTACTTGAATGTCTTCAGAGAGCCATTTTTCTTGATTAAAAAAAGATTGGATCTTGTCATACCTTTGGTGGTAATCTTCTCCAAAAACAACGACATTAAAAATAATGCTTTCTTTTTTGCCGAATTTTTCAGCAGTTACCAACAATTTTTTCGCACCATTTACAGTAGCTTCATAACTTCCCTGACCACTAGCTGCAATCCGATTTTCATCATGAATTTCCTTCGGACCATCCAAACTAATGATAACATTTGTGTCATTCTCAAATAAAAACTTTGCTATCTTCTCAGTCACTAACGTGGCATTGGTTGTCAATGAAAAGGTGACTTTCTCACCAAAAACTTCTTTGGCATACTCAATACATTTTTGGATCAATTTGAAATTTATCAGCGGCTCACCACCGTAAAAACCAATATACGGAGCTTCAACTTCTAAAGAATGCGCTTTTAAAAAATCGATGGCCTTCTTCGCAGTATCCCACGACATGTGCTTATGTCCGAATTCTCGATAGTCCGGATGAGATGGATGATAGATACAGTACTTACATCGCAAATTACATTCTTCCGTAACCTCTAAAGTAACACTGTTTATACTACTCTCTAAAATTTCAGAAAGATTAATGACAGCATCTCCAGTCAATGTTTGAACTTCGGGAGCAGATAGTAAATCATGTTCTTCAATCCCTAAAAGAATCTCATCGACAGCTGCGAGTATATCTTTCTGTGTCATTGGTAAGGAAAACAAACTTTCATAGCTACCTTCTTCCAGCAGACATTTCATTACCAAATAGACATTTAATTTAAACTGAGCAACTTTTCCCGTTCCTGTATCGTAAAAATAGTAATGATCTTCCGTTTTAAAAATTTTTCCTAATCGACCAACTCGCTTTTTTTTCACAATTTTATTTAAAAATTCTTTCTGCTTTTCTTTATGCATTAAAGCGATCCTTTCCAAATTAAGTATGATTATTAAAAGTGTTGACTTTTTTTAGTTTTATTTTTTCCTTTTGTTTATCTTTCATTGACTACACCTCCTTTATAATATTAATGGTATTTTATTTCACATATTCTCAATTTTTTTATTCTATAAACTTTAAGATACAACAGAAAAAAACTTTTCAACAGCCGCATGCTATCACCTTCTTAGCTTTTTGTCAATAAACATTTTGCAAGTATTTTTAATATGTCATTGATCATCAAAAATGTCTCGATCTTTGCTCAGTGAAAATGTCCTAATTTTTGAAAAAATATAAATGTCCCAAACACATGCATCATACTACCTTTCTACT
>JAIRNX010000046.1 GCA_031257815.1 Lactobacillales bacterium | reverse complement strand
CTATCTAAAGCATGAAAATAGTCAATTTTATTAATCACTTGCTTTACTTTGCGTCGCTGCAAATTACCAATAAAATGCCAGATAATATCTTGATAACCTTTTAGCTTTTCAACTTTATTTAAAAAAACATCCGCACGATTTTCACCAAACTCTCGCAAGCCTAAATCATACAGTTGCTCATTTATTTCCACACCAAAATATTTGGTAACGGCAATTAAATGAATATCTTCAACTTTACGTCCTGCATCTTTCACACGCTCAGCAATTTTTTGTTGCACTTTCGCAACATTTTTTTCTAAATTCATAGCATCTCCTGTTTAGAACGTGTTAACAATCTCTTAAAACCTGTTAACGATCTCGCTATTGATGAAATTTTTGGTTAATTTTTAGACAATTTGCGGAAAAAAACGCAGAAATAGTGGGGCTATTTCGAGGATTTTTGACAAAAAAGTGTCAAAAATTAATCAAAATTGCGCAATTCTGGAGATCATTAACAGGTTCTTAGCTTAACTGAATTCCTAAAATATCCAAAATGCGAGTTAAATCACTTTGCGAAACGTACTCAATTTCAATTTTACCCTTTTGACCGTTATCTTTGATTGCTACAGATGTGCCAAATTTATCGATCAAAAGCTCTTCACTTTCACGAAGATAAAATGGTTTAGATATTTTTGCCGCATGTGAAGAAGTTTGTTTAAAACCGCCTTCGTTTTTTTCCTTTACCAACTGTTCGATTTGACGCGTATTTAACTCTTCGGTAACCGCACGCTTTGCCAATGCTACAAGCTGCGTTTTTTCTTTTAAACCAAGCAAAGCTCGAGCCTTATTTTTTTCTAACACCTTGTCTTGCACCATTGTTTTAACTTCAGACGGCAAATCTAACAAACGAAGATAATTAGCAATATAAGAGCGCGTCTTTCCTAAACGTTTTGCAACCTTCTCTTGCGTTAAACCTATTTTATTCATCAGCATAGCATATGCCTCTGCTTCTTCTAGAGGATTTAAGTCTTCACGCTGCAAATTTTCCAAAATAGCAATCTGCATCATCTGCTCTTCTGTAAACTCACGCACAATTGCTGGAATCGTTTTCCTTTCAGCTAATTTCGATGCTCGAAAACGCCGCTCCCCTGCAATAATTTCGTAACCTTTAACACTTGATTTACGCACAATAATTGGTTGAAAAACGCCATCTTGCTTGATCGAATCAGATAATTCGCTCAAAGCTTCTTCATCAAAATGTCTTCGCGGCTGATAAGGATTAGCTCGCAAATCAGTTAAAACGATCTCTTCAATATGTTCTTTAGCTAAATTAACTTCTTCAACCTGGCACACTTCCTCACCAAATAATGCATTCAAACCTTGTCCTAATGCCTTTCTCTTAGCCATGAGCAATCACTTCCTTTGCTAAACTTTGATAAGACTGCGCCCCCTTTGAGCTTAAATCATAATCCACAATCGACAACCCATGCGAAGGCGACTCTGCCAAACGAATATTACGTGGAATAATTGTTTGATAAACTTTCTCACTAAAATATGAATGAACTTCATTTACAATATCTGTTCCCAAATTTGTTCGTGAATCATACATTGTCAACAAAACTCCTTCAATTTCTAAATCGGGATTAAAATGCTTTTGCACTAAGCGAATTGTATTAAGCAGCTGTGTCAATCCTTCCAAAGCATAGTATTCGCTTTGCACTGGGATTAAAATCGAATCACTCGCTGTAAAAGCATTGATCGTCAAATGGCCTAAAGATGGTGGACAATCAACTAAAATATAATCGTATTGACCAATTACTTCTGCTAACGCTGTTTTAAGACGTGTTTCTCTAGCAATCATATTAGTTAGCTCAATTTCTGCTCCCGCTAATTCAATCGTTGCAGGCACAATCCACATATTTTCCCTACTGGTTGGAACAATAGCTTTCACTAAAGAAGTCTCATTAACTAAAACATGATAAATATCATTAACCAACTCGCTTTTTACAATTCCTAGCCCACTTGTTGCGTTTCCTTGTGCGTCCATATCAATTAATAACACACGCTTACCTAATAAAGCTAAACAAGCGCCTAGATTTACTGTAGTTGTTGTCTTGCCAACACCGCCTTTTTGATTTGCTATAGAAATAATATGAGTCATTCTCTTCTCCTTTAGATTGTAATCGGTTTTTTATTTGGAATACCAGCTTTGCGTGGATATTTATTTGGCGTTTTTTTACACTTTTTAATAATTATCAAAAAACGAGAGTCTCCTAGTACAGGTAGTTGATATTCTTTAATATCTACAATTTGACCGCCAAGTAAAGCAATTGCTACTTTTGCTTCCTCAACTTCCTCGATGGCCTTACCTGCCTTCAATGCAATAAAATAGCCACCCTTTTTTACAAATGGCAGTGTTAATTCACTTAAAACATGCAAACGCGCCACTGCACGTACAATAACAAAATTATAACTTGCACGAAACTTTGAATCTTGACCAAAATCTTCTGCACGACCATGATAAAAAGAAATTTCTTCAAGCTCTAACTGTTTTTCTAGTTCCCTTAAAAAATTAACCCGTTTACTTAGCGAATCAATAATGCTCACATTTAAATTTGGTAATAAAATCTTCATTGGAATGCTAGGAAAGCCAGCGCCAGCGCCTACATCTAACAAGCTAGATAAATTTTTATCTAGAAATTCACCTAAAAAAATAGGCAACAATGAATCAAAAAAATGTTTTAAATAAACTTCTTTCTCTTCAGTAATGGCAGTAAGATTCATCTTTTGATTCCATTCAATTAACAAATGAAAATATTTGGCAAATTGTTCTTGTTGTTTGATGGATAACTCTACACCATATTTTTTTAAAAATTGAACAAACTCTTCTGGTGTCAACACTCAACCTCCGTCAATATTATTCTACAGTAACCCCATTTTACTCTTAACAAACAAAGCTTGTCTACCATGCTATTTTGCTGGTGATTTTTGTATGATAAATTTAAAATATAAATTATCTCAATCACTTATATTATAAAAATTGTAGTCTAGTATTTTTATATGTTATTCTTTTTTTAAATTTAAGAAGGAGCAAAGTTTGCTAACTATTCAAAATATTAACGTGATACGAGGAAAAAATAAAATATTTACTAATTTCTCTTTAAAACTTTTAGATAAAGAGTTTATTTATATAACTGGCCAAAGTGGTGTGGGTAAGTCCACTTTACTAAAAGCTATTAATGGAGAAATAAAAATACATAAAGGCCAAATTATGATCGATAATTCATTTTTAAATACAGATCACTTACCTTCGCTAATAAAGCATAGAAGAAAGATCGGTTATATTTATCAAGATTTTCGTTTAATAAATGATTGGACCGTATTTGAAAATATAGCTTATCCATTATTATTTCAAAAAGAAAATTTATCCATTGTAAAAGAAAAAGTGTTATGCCTTACAAAACAGCTTAAAATTGCTGATAGACTACACCATTTTCCTTATGAGATTTCTGGCGGAGAACAACAACGAGTTGCTATTGCCCGTGCGGTTATTAAAGATCCGCGTATTATTCTTGCAGATGAACCTACGGGCAATTTGGATCCACAAAATACTTATGAGGTAGCAAAATTTTTATGTTCCATCAAAGAAAAATATCAAACATCTATTATATTTGTTACACATGATATGGAATTAGTCAAAAAAATTCCCCAAAAAATAGTAAATTTGGGAGCAATAAATAATGATTAAATATTTCAGCGATCGCTGTTGGTATAATTTTAAAATTTCTCTTCGCCTTATAAAAACAGAAAAAACTATTTTTCAAGGATTTGTCTTATTCTCCTCTTTTTTCTCCGCGCTGTTTTTCATACTATGCAAATTTGCTTTCACCATTTTACAATTAAAAAAAAGACAAAATAAAAAAATTATGAAAACAATGATTTTTAACATTTTTCAAGCAAATGGTGCAAAGTCTGAACAAAATTTGCTGGTGTTTTATAAAACATTGTTTTTCTTTTCGATTATTTTACTTCTTAGCGTACTTATCATTGAAGGTTTTTATCTTCTTATTCACTTTCAAAGATATGTACAACTTAAAATGCAAACCATACGCGTTAAACAATCTTTGGGTGTTGCACCCGCAAAAATCGTTTATGAATTATTTAAAGAACATTTTCTTTTGTTAATTTTTTGCTCGATATTAGGATTTATTTTAGAAAATGCTATTACCAAGATACTCTTATCAAAATTGCCCAAAGATATAATTAAAGCGTTTCCCAATTATATTGGCTTTTTCTCTTTTCTATATATTCTGTTTATTTTAGTTATGATCATACTCACTTTTTGTTTAACAAAAAGAAATTTAAAAAAAAACTACTCATCACTGTAAAGAAGTAAATATTTTCTTAGAGCTTGTTAACGATCTCTAGCTGTTGATCCTTAACTAATAATATATAGTCAGCGCAATGATTTAACTCTTTATCATGTGAGATACTAATTAAAATTCCATCTCGCATTCTCTCTTTGATAAAAGCTAAAATTAAAAGTTGTGATTCACGGTCCAAGTTACTTAATGCTTCATCCAACAATAAAATCTTTGGTTCATTAATTAATGCTCTTGCAATAACAATTCGCTGACGTTGCCCGCTGGAAAAGTTCATTCCATCCTCAATCACCCTAGCATTTAAGCCTTCTGGTAACTCCATTAACATTTCATCTAAACCAATACGCTTGACTACCTCAAACAGCTTTTCTTTAGTAATCTTAGGGTTTCCAATTAACAAATTTTCGCGAATTGTTCCGACAAATAAAGTAGGATTATTGGGAACATAAGATACCAAATTGCGATAAGTTTGATAATTCTCTGAAATGCTTATCCCATTTAGAAAAATTTCTCCCTCATCCGGAAAGCTAAGGGAAGCCATCATTTTAAGCAAACTGGTTTTCCCCACACCACTTTTTCCTGAAATTGCGTAATGATTTTGACTGTTAAAAACAACATTAACTTTTTCAAAAATCAATGGCCCCGCACCATATGAAAAAGAAAGATCACATAACTCAAGCTTATTCAAATCAGATTGAGGAAACGCTTTATTCAAGTCGCCATAATCCTCTGCTTTAGCTTCAAAAATATCATCCAATTTATCTGCCATAACAAATAAATCTTGAATCTCTTTTTGTTTTTCAATAATATTTTTTAAAGGCATCACAAAATAAAAAATTAAAGTTTCAAAGCTAACCAAGCTACCAAGCGTAATTACACCATCTAAAACCAAAACACTACCACGCCAAAGAATGAAAACAACTCCCAAAGCTTCCATTAAAAAGACCAACGTAAGCTGAATATTATGCAAAACAATACTTCGTTTGCCTAATCCTAAAAATTTGTGAACTCTTACTTTAAAACTATCGATAAAT
The DNA here is from genome assembly GCA_031257815.1 of Lactobacillales bacterium. GTDB lineage: Bacteria > Bacillota > Bacilli > Lactobacillales > Streptococcaceae > JAIRLR01. Next base: position 305 of record JAIRNX010000046.1, on the reverse strand, counting down.
CTTTGCACAGCATTGGTCATTTTAATCTCTTCGATGCCACTAATTGACTGATTGTAAACCGTTAGCGTTGAAGAGTTGGCATCAATAATTTTAGAGTTAATTGTTTTTAAGGGTTTGATAAAAATAATGGTGATCAAAGAATAGCAAAGCACTAAAAGACAAGTTACACCAAAAAGATTAGGACTAATGCGATATAAAACAAAACCACCGGCTAGTGCCATAAAAGATTCAAGAAAAATAGTAACAATAATCTCCGATAACTTTTGTTGAAACTCTGAGACAATTTGAAACCTTGCAAGTAACTC
>JAIRNX010000040.1 GCA_031257815.1 Lactobacillales bacterium | reverse complement strand
AAAAACACAGTTAACTCTAAAGGGTTACAACTAGCATATGCTTATTTAAAAAAACAACTGCGTACAAAAAAAGAAGTTCAAAAATTTTTAAAAAAGCAAAAAATTTCAAATGATGCTTTAGAAAAGATTGTGAAAAAACTGCAAGATTTGCAACTTATCAATGATAAAATTTATGCAGAAAGTTATGTTCGAACAGAGGCTCGTTTTAGTAAAAAAGGTCCACAATTGATAAAACAAAGTTTGTTAAAAAAAGGTGTTAGTGAGGATATTATAAATAATGCATTATTAAAGTATTTTCCCAATAATCAACAAACAAATAATGCAAATAAATTAGCAGCAAAATTGGCCAAAAAATATCAAACAAAGAGTTATAAAGAGAGATTACAAAAAGTATATCAAGGTTTGATTATAAAAGGCTTTAACTCAGATATTGCAAAAGAAGCTGTGGAAAGTCTTGAATTAAAAAAAGATGAAAATCATGAATGGACACAATTACAAAAAGAAGGAGAAAAAATCTGGCAAAGAACATCACGTTTAAAAACTTACAAACGTCGACAAAAAGTTAAGCAATATTTATATCAAAAAGGATTTTCTATTGAAAGCATTGAGTCTTTTATTGAATCGAAAGATAGATAGTCGATTAACTACTTAATTTATGCTAAATATACCCTTTTCACTAGAGACAAGTTAAAAGCTCTAAGTATTTACTCATTTTTATATTATTGAAAATTTGCTGAAAATGATTGTTAACACGTTAAAAGACAAAATCGCTTAAAATTAATAATTTGTTTGTTGTCTTTTCCTTTTCTTTGATATAATCATGAACGGAAAAGGCAGGGCTTATCTGCTTTGCCTGATTTTTAAATTTGAAAGGATGTCTTATCAATATGAATAAAAGTAATTTAGTAGATGCAATTGCTGAAAAAACTGGATTAACAAAAAAAGACTCTGCTGCTGCAGTAGATGCAACTTTTAAAACAATCCAAGAAAGTCTAACAAAAGGTGAAAAGGTTCAATTAATCGGTTTTGGTAATTTTGAAGTTCGTCAACGTGCAGAGCGCAAAGGACGCAATCCACAAACAAAAGAAGAAATCATTATTCCTGCTTCAAAAACACCAGCATTTAAAGCAGGAAAAGCATTAAAAGAAGCTGTTAAATAAATCTCTTAAAACGCACGTTTAAAAAATATTTCACTAGAGATCGTTAACAGGTTCTAATGAAAATCCCGTTATATAAATTGTTCCTTGCTTGATTACAATTTGTATAACGGGATTCATCAATAATGTTAAGTTCAGTTTAGAGTGTATAAATAAAAGCATTATTAGCAGGCCTAAAGATGCCTACCAATAATGCTTATTTTTCATTAATGAAAAAGCTTTTTATTGATTTGTACTTTTTTGAGTTATAGCTTGCTTATCGATTGTTAACTTCACTTTCGTTGTTTTTTTATCTTCCTTGCGATAATACGTAATTTCAATTGTATCTCCTACTTTATGTTTATAAAGCGCTGATTGTAATTCTACAGATGTTTTTACAGCTTTCCCATCTACTTCTGTAATTACATCATATTGTTTCATTCCTGCAGCTTCTGCTGGTGTTGCAGGAGCAACTGTAAGGATCACAATTCCTTCCTTAATCTCTGAAGGCAATTTAAGATACTTTTCAATCCTTACTTTAGGAATTTTACTTAAATCATCCATTGTAATTCCTAAACCAGGTCGCTCAACTTTTCCTTTTTCTTCAAGTTGGTTAACAACTGTAACAACATCATTAGATGAATTAGCAAAACCCATGCCTTCTATTGCTTCACCTGCATTTTTATTGGAATTAATACCGATTACTTGACCTTCAATATTAAGTAGCGGACCTCCAGAGTTGCCAGGATTAATGGCTGCATCTGTTTGAATTGCTGTCATACTGATGGCTTCGCCCTGAGCGTTATTAAATGTTACCTGCCGTTCTACAGCAGAAACGATTCCTTCTGTTGCAGAGTTAGAATATTTACTTCCTAATGGCGAACCAATCGCAATTGCTGGCTCTCCAACTGCTACTTTCGAAGAATCAGCAAACTCTGCTACTACTGTCACTTTATCTGCCGGAATCCGAATTACTGCTAAATCAGAATACACATCCCTTCCTACTAACTCTCCCGTAACCTTTGTTCCATCTGATAAAATAACTTCTAATCCTTGTTGCCCATCTACAACATGATTATTTGTCACCAAATAAGCCTTATCGCCCTCTTTTTTATAAATAACCCCTGAGCCTTCTGAAATAGGTTCTAGCTCTCCTGAATCAGAAGATTTTTCGGATTCACTATCATCAAAAAGAGAGCCAAAATCCGTTGCTGCAGCTTTGGAAGATTGTAGATTAACCACCGAAACAACTGTCGGTTGAACTTTTTTAACCACTTCCGTCACATTGGATGTATTTTTATAAACATTTTTACTGACAGTATTATTTCCAGCATTTTTGACGCTTGTTGTTTGATTGTTTAGCAAATTATCATTTAAAACGTAAGTTCCACCAACAATCAAAAGTGCGCCTAAAACACCACCAGCTAAGCCAACCAAAAAAATTTTTTTATTTTCCTGAACCATTTAATATACGCCTCCATTTCTATATATTTTTATTTAATCGTTTCCTTACAAAAAGCACAAGAAAAAGCTTTTTTCCTGTCTTAATTCTAAAAAAATTTCCTTAAACGAAAGTTAAAATTATTTCAAAACACCATAATAGTTTATCATTGTATAAATAGACATAATTAATATTAATGAAAGTGTTGGCACAAAAATGTTTCTAACCTGCTTTTCACTAATCTTTAAAATCTGTTTTCTGCTATTTAATAAAAAGGCAAACACTGGAGAAATTGCAATAAAATATCGGCCTTGAATTCCTGCAATATCATCCATTCTGCCAACGGGGTTGTAAGTTATATAAAGAGCTAAAAAAGTAAAGAAAGTAAAACTTAACGCAGTTATCAAGAGCACAATTTTATCGATGAACAAGAAATAAAGCTTATCTCCTCCTGAATACAAAACTGTAAATAACAGCAACAAAAAATACAGAATCTGCCAATACCAAGGGATATAATAAAGAAAACTGTTTGTAATGGACAGAATTTTTTTGCCGAGAATAAAATTCTGAAAAATATTTTTTAAAAATAGTATTGGCTGCTCCATGACAAACTGCGTCTGCAAACTTGGTTGCGTGAAATCTTGATAGCGAATGTCCATCTTTGGCATTTGCAAATCCCATAATAAATACAATCCAAGGGCTGTTAATAAAATGCCAGCTCCCCATATAAGTTTTCTTTTCACCGAAAATTTTGCATTAGGAATTAAAAAGAAGAGAAAACCTAAGAAAAGTCCGGTTTGTTTCATTAAAAAGGAGATAATTAATAATATTCCGGCTAGTAAAATTTCTGGATTAGAAACTTTCTTTGAAGAGCGCATCCTTAAAATGAATGAAAAAAATAAAAAAGCTACCGCGTTGATCACGGCATCTGTATGCGTTGATGTTGCTAAAAACAGCGCCATTGGATTTAGCATCAGCACCATCAAAATCCATTTTCCTTTTAAACTTGGAAAAAGAAATAAGGATAACAAGCAAAAGAAAAAATAAAAAAGTGTGTTGAAAAGTCGCGCTACATAATACTGAGTTAGAATTGAGCTTGTAAAAAATTTTCCTACAAAAATGCCTAGTGAAGTTGGTAAAAAAAGCACTGGATGATAAAAGGAAATAGTTGCTGTATCAAAAAAAGAGAGCTCTTTTGAATCATAATTTACTTTTAACATATCTATATAGCGATATTTAGCTTCTTCTGCTTTTTCAGAATAATAAAATTCTTTATAAAAATTAAGCAAAGTGGATAAATTTTTAGGTAATTCAAAACCATAACTCTTTTTTTTTGTTGCAGAAATTTTTTTAGCGTGCGGCAAAATTTGTCCTTGTGTTAATGCATAAGCTTTACCAAAATGACCTTCCTCATCTGGTGTGCTTAAGGGGGCGTTAAAAAAAAACATTAATGTTGCAAAAAGAGAAAATAAAACTACAAACGATCCTATACAAAAATCGAAATTTTTCCTGCTTAATCCAAAAATCATTTTTATACTCCGCCAAACTTTTTTGAAAATGGGCAAATCTAGCCTAATAAATTTTTTCAATACCACGAATCAAATATTTTTGTTTTGTAAAAACTAAACGTACTAATAAATCCATATATTTAATAATCATCGTTAGAAATATAAACAATCCCATAAAACCAAAAGATAAGAAAAGCATGGTTGTTGTCCAACCTTCAATGGTTGTGCGTGTAATAAACATAAATACCGTATAGCTTACTACAAATAAGGTGATGAACATCATAATAATGGCA
>JAIRNX010000165.1 GCA_031257815.1 Lactobacillales bacterium | reverse complement strand
CCCATTCGGATTGGGCAAGGGGTGGAGTTTGACTATGCGACGGTTCATTCGGTGAGAGCAATTCAAGAATCAGGTTTTGAAGCGATTATTATGAATTCTAACCCGGAGACGGTTTCAACTGATTTTTCCATTTCGGATAAGCTGTATTTTGAGCCGCTAACCTTAGAGGATGTGTTAAATGTGATTGATCTGGAGCAACCGGAAGGGGTGGTTGTCCAGTTTGGTGGGCAGACGGCCATTAATTTAGCTGAACCGTTAGCTAAGCGTGGAGTTCGTATTTTAGGGACGCAGGTTGAAGATCTTGACCGTGCGGAAGATCGGGATTTATTTGAAAAAGCGTTAAAAGATTTGGAGATTCCGCAGCCAAAAGGTGCGGCCGCAACCTCTGAAGAAGCGGCTGTGCAAGTGGCAGGAGCCATTGGTTATCCTGTTTTGGTTCGTCCGTCATATGTGCTTGGCGGGCGGGCAATGGAGATTGTGGATAATGAAGCGGATTTGCGTGCGTATATGAAAACAGCAGTGAAAGCCTCTTTGGACCATCCAGTATTGGTTGATCGTTATTTAGTTGGGAAAGAATGTGAAGTGGATGCGATTTCGGACGGGAAAAGTGTGCTGATTCCTGGCATTATGGAGCATATTGAGCGTGCGGGTGTGCATTCAGGGGACTCCATGGCGGTGTATCCGGCGCAATCTTTATCTTTAAAAATTAAGGCAACCATTGCCGATTATACGAAGCGTTTAGCGATTGGTTTAAATTGTATTGGGATGATGAATATTCAGTTTGTCATCTATGAAGAGAAGGTTTATGTGATTGAGGTAAATCCGCGCGCTTCTAGAACAGTGCCGTTTTTATCGAAGGTAACAGGGATTCCAATGGCGCAGATTGCCACCAAGTTAATTTTAGATAAAACGTTGGACGAGTTGGGGTATGTGGATGGCTTATATCCTGAATCTCAGTGCGTGCATGTGAAAGCGCCTGTGTTTTCATTTACAAAGTTGGCGAAGGTCGATACGTATTTGGGACCAGACATGAAGTCAACTGGAGAGGTCATGGGCAGTGATCAAACACTAGAGAAAGCTTTGTATAAGGCGTTTGAAGCGTCCAATTTACATTTGCCTAATTTCGGCTCGATTGTGTTTACAATTGCGGATGAGACAAAGGCGGAGGCGTTGATTTTAGCCAAACGTTTTGCAGTCATCGGTTACGGAATTGTAGCAACGAGTGGAACGGCGAATTATTTGGAGCAGCAAGGTTTATTGGTGCAGCGCGTTAATAAATTGCAAGAGGAAGACGGGACGATTATCGATTATATTCGTTCAGGCAAAGCGCGGGCCGTAATTAATACGATTGGGAAGAATCGTGGGAATTCAAAAGCAGATGGGATGAATATTCGTCGTGAAGCAGTCGAGCATGGGGTGCCGCTTTTTACTGCTTTAGACACGGCGGAGGCAATTTTGCGCGTTTTGGAAAGTCGGTCGTTTCAGATGCGAAGTCTGTAATATTCAGATATTTTATTGATTTTTGGTGGTTTAAAAGAATTAAGCTATTCGTTTTCATGCTGCTTATGTTAAGCTTGAAGAAACTGGTCAAACAGCTAGCGAGATTATAATGGACCTCTTGCGAAACTAAAATTTTGATAGGACTCGACGATTTGGGTTGCGTTGCGGTTTCCTCTCATCACCGCTGCCTTGTCATTTCAATCGGAGTTTAGTTTTGCAAGAGGTGTAATGTTGATAATAAATTTGAAATATAAAGGATGAAGAAGTAATGAATGATGAAGAACTTTTTTTAAAACGCTTGACCGAAGCTAAAGCCGTTCCAGGCAATGAGCAAGAAGTGCGAGATCTTTTTAAAGAAATTGCCACTCCTATAGCTGATGAAATCATCTACGATGGTCTTGGTGGCATTGCCGCAAAGCATGTAGGACAAACCGATAGCCCTGTAATCTTATTTGCTTCTCATATGGATGAAGTCGGTTTTATGGTGACGAATATCACTGACAAAGGATTTATTAAATTTCAAACTCTTGGTGGTTGGTGGGGGCAGGTTATTCTTGCTCAACAAATTACGATTACTACTCGTGAGGGGAAAACCATTCATGGCGTTGTTGGTTCTAAACCACCACATGTTTTAACAGCAAAAGCACGTAAAAAACCAGTTGATATTAAAGATATGTTTATTGATATCGGGGCTTCTTCAAAAGAGGAGGTAGAAAATTGGGGGCTTGCTCCAGGAGATATGATCACCCCATATATTGATTTTAGGCGTTTAAATAGCTCAAAACATCTGCTAGCAAAAGCTTGGGATAATCGTATTGGGACAGCTGTAACTTTGAGAGTATTAGAAAATCTTGCGAAAAATGGACATCCAAATACTATTTTTGCCGGGGCTAATGTTCAAGAAGAGGTTGGTTTGCGTGGTGCGCGGACATTAACACATTTAGTTAAACCAGATATCGCTTTTGCTTTAGATACCGGGATTGCTGGAGATACGCCTGAAATGACGCCAAAAGAAGCTGATTCGGTGTTAGGCAAGGGGCCACAAATTGTTTTCTTTGATGCCTCTATGGTTGCACACACTGGTTTACGCAATTTTGTGATTGATATTGCTAATGAGCTAGCAATTCCTTATCAACCATGCTTTATGTCAAGTGGGGGAACTGATGCTGGACAAATGCATTTAAGCAATAATGGAATTCCATCTTTAGCCATTACGGCTCCTGTGCGCTATCTTCACAGTCATACTTCAATTGTTCATGAAGATGATTATCACAATATGATCAAACTTGTAACAGAAGTTGTTCAACGACTTGACGTTAAAACAGTAGCAAAATTAAAGCAAGGATAAACTTGCGGGTACTCGTTTTTGATAGTGAGCCTTTTTCTAAATTTATTTTCAGCGAAAAAGGCTCAATTGCCTTAGAGCCTGACAAAGCCTTAAATTTGATCTTCCTCTTTTTCAATTCGCGCTTCACGGATTATTTCATACATTTTGCTTGCATCTTCTTTTTTAGTAGACTCCAGCAAAGCCAAAACCTTGACTTCTACTTGTTTATTGCCAAAGCGAATTAAAATATGATCACCAACTTTAACATTGGTTGAAGATTTAGCGACTACGCCATTAAGCTGAATCCGCCCTTTATCGGCTACTTCTTTAGCCACGCTGCGACGTTTAATTAAGCGTGACACTTTTAAAAATTTATCAATTCGCATAATCTGCTCCTATTTTTCTTAGAGCCTGTTAACGATCTCTCTATTGATGAATTTTTCGAGAAATTTTTGTGCATTTCTAGGAAAAAAACGTAGGTTTAGCGGTGCTAAATCGAGGCTTTTTGATAAAGAAAGGCACAAAATTACCAAAAAAGTCGCAATTATGGAGGTTGTTAACATGCTCTTAATTCTAAAACCAATTTTGATAACTCTTGCATCCATTTCTGCTTTGCTAAAGTGTGAGAAACAGTTAAATAAATATTCATTTTATCTTTATTTACCTTAATATCAGCTTTTAAAGAAATTACATTTAATGCTTTAAGTATTTTTTCTGTTGCAAACATTTCAGTTCCTTTTTTGCTAAGTGTAAGCTTGAGAATATCTTCTTTTTGTCCTTTTTCTCTTTGAATCATATCTAGCAAAGCGTAATCGCCATCCATTTTTAAACGACCAATTTTCAAGAGATAAGCAACTTCTGCTGGATATTCACCAAAACGATCGATGATTTCTTCTTCTAACTCATCTGCCATTTGATGTGTATCGATTTGACGAATCCGTTTATAAATCTCGATTTTTTGCCGTTCATCAGCAATATAAGATGAAGGAAGATAAGCGTCTATTCCTAGATCAATCTCAACTGATGTACGTAAAATTTGTTCAACTTTGTCTTGTTTTTTACGCACAGCTTCTTCTAACATTTGAGAATACATATCAAAACCAACCGCATCAATAAAGCCATGTTGCTGAGATCCTAAGAGATTTCCGGCCCCGCGAATGGATAAATCACGCATAGCAATTTTAAAACCAGAACCAAGTTCGGTAAAATCTTTAATCGCTTCTAAACGTTTTTCACTAACTTCATTTAAAATTTTAGCTGGTTTATACATAAAATATGCATATGCTACGCGATTGCTGCGACCTACACGACCACGCAGTTGATATAGTGTG
>JAIRNX010000154.1 GCA_031257815.1 Lactobacillales bacterium | reverse complement strand
TTTCATGAACGATTTACCGTTTCTTTCCTTTTATTCTTATCGCGATGAGTGGTATTGACATGAAATTCATCTTTCTTTAAATCCTGAGTCACTCTTTCTGTAAAAGCAACTGAGCGATGCTGCCCACCTGTACAGCCGATAGCGATCGTTAAATTGCTCTTTCCTTCTTTTTGATAACCTGGCAAAATCGGTTGCAACATAGCCATAAAATTTTGGTAAAAATTCTCCGATTCCGGAAAATTCATCACATAATCATAAACTCTTTTATCTTGACCATTTAATGGTCGCAATTTAGGAATATAATGAGGATTTGGCAAAAAACGCACATCCATCACGATATCTGCATCAATTGGAAGACCGTATTTAAAACCAAAACTGATCATCTCAATTCGAAATAAAGTATCCCCGCTATCTTCACTAAACTCTTTTATAATTCTTTCACGTAGCTGTCTTGGTGTTAACTCTGAGGTATCAATTAAAACTTGTGCAAACGTTTTAAGCGGTCTAAGCAATTCTCGCTCTTTTTTAATTCCCGTTAAAACTAAACCATCAACTGCTAAAGGATGAGATCTTCTGGTTTCTTTATAACGTGAAACTAAAGATATATCTTCTGCATCTAAATAAACCATTCGCAGATCAATCTTTGGTGAATCTTGCAACTCATTTAAAATATCGTTTAGCTGACTAAAAAAGACAAGCGAACGCATATCTACCACCATTGCAATCTTTTCAAGTGCACTATTTTCTGTCAATAAATCTAAAAATTTCGAAATCAAAGTCGGAGGCATATTATCAACTGTAAAATAGCCCATATCTTCAAATGACTGAATTGCAACTGTCTTACCTGCACCACTCATTCCTGTAATAATTGCTAATTCAAGCTTTTGTTTACTCATTAATCAACCCTCGCTTTGTCATTGCGGAACAATTTTCGCAAAAAATTGTAGGGCATTCACTTATTTTTTAGATGACCCGTCCAGAATGGTATGCCTCTGCAACGTAAGCAAAGAGGTATTCATTTACCTTTTGTTAAAATTAGTATAGCATGATGGAAGAAGTTGAAAAAAATTAGCAGTTTGAAAATTTAGCGATTATAATACTCAACCAATTGCCCGACAACATTTGTTTGAAGCATTGCATGAATTTGTTCAATGGTTTTTGCAACAGCTTTTGGACCAGTTGATCCATGTGTTTTAATAATCGGTGCTTTTAAACCGAAAAGTACAGCGCCACCAGCATTTGAATAATCCATTTTCGTTTTCATATTTTTTAGTCCATCTTTTAACAATAATGCACCTAATTTTCCCTTGATGCCTTGTAAAATAATGGCTTCTTTAACAAGATTCATCATAGCCATAGCTGTTCCTTCAATTGACTTTAATACAGCGTTACCAGTAAAGCCATCTGTTACCACCACATCAGCTGCCCCATTTAAAATATCACGAGCTTCGACATTGCCAATAAAATGAATCTCTTCCACTTGACTTAGTAATTCAAAAGTCTTTTTTGTTATCATCGAACCTTTGCTTTCTTCTGTTCCGTTATTTAACAAAGCAACACGTGGATTTTTAATTCCACGAACATTTTTGGCATAAAAGGATCCCATAACTGCGTACTGTACAAGATGTTGAGGTTCGTTTTCGGCATTAGCTCCAAGATCTAACATATCAAAATCATTGGTAAGTCCTGTCATTGAAGGTAGGGTGGACATTAAAGCTGGGCGAGCAATTTGCTTAATTCGACCAACAATAAAAATCCCTGCTACGAGCATTGCTCCAGTGTTCCCTGCTGAAAACATTGCATCAGCTTGACCTTCTTTTACGGCTTTGGCAGCCAACACCATCGATGCTTGCTTTTTGGTTCGAATGGATTTGCCCGGCTCATCATTTGCATTAATTTTTTCATCCGTATGAATAATCGTAATATTGGTCTTATTTTTGATATATTTACGAATATCATCTTCTTTACCATAAAGTTGAAAATGAAGATCAGGAAATTTTTCCTGTGCATGCATCACGCCTTCAACAATTGCTTGCGGTGCATGATCGCCACCCATCGCATCAACTGCAATTTTCATAAAATAACTCCTTCATTTACACTTTTTAGAGTCTGTTAACGAAGAATATTATATCATGGTAAAAAAGACTTGCCGCAAGTTCCGTTACCACAAATCTTTATAAAATTATCCTAAAAGTCATTCCAATGATCATCAGAAGCAGAGTCGGTTACATCTTTGCGTTTTTGCTTTGTTTGACCTGTTTGTGAATAACGTCCATACGAGCGTTTACTATCTCCACGCGGAATTATCAAAGCTAAAACAATATACAGCAAAATAGGAGATCCAAGACCAAAAAGTAGCAATAATACATAAATCACTCGTACAATAGTCGAATCAATACCCAAATATTCAGCAATTCCTCCTAGCGTTCCTGAAAGAACGACATCTGTACTAGATTTAGTTAATCTCTTTTTTTTATTCATAATTTTTAACACCTTCTTTTATTTTTTATCAGCATCTTTTAAATAAATCCGTCCTGTAGTTGTCTTAGCAACTACGCTAACTTTCTTCTTACCATCACGTTTAAACTTCAAGACTTTTCTTGTTGGCTGCTTCAACACTTCCATATTTTGAATGCGCGTTTTTATCTCACCAAAAGTTGTTTTCACATCTCCAGTAATACCTAACGTTTTCGGCACAGCTAACTTAATACTTCCATTAACATTATTTACGATAACTTTTTCAATTTTTTCATTTGCAAGTGTGAGCTTTGCATCTCCATTTGTTATACTCACGGACAAAGATTTTGTAATACCTTCAAAAGAAACTGTGCCGTTGGTAGTTTTAATAACAGCATCTTGCATTTTGCCATCACCAACTGCAATATTGCCATTTAGGTCATTAACTTCAAGCATTGTCAGCTGATAATTATCAACATCAACTCGACCATTTTTCGTATTAAGAATTACATCCACAGCTTGCAAAGAACTGATTTTGATATCTCCATTTACAGTTGCTAAAGAAACATAATCATATACTCTTTCAGGAAGTGATAAAGTGAAATTTGTTCTGATCCGTAAATTAGGAGCTTTGATAGAAATTTTTTCATCTGTTACATCAATAACCGCGTTTTGTTCAAAGAATTCTTTAGGATCGGCAATTTTTTCTCCGTAAATTTTGCCATCAACGTCTAAAACAACCGTTTCATTTTCTGATCTAATGATTTTGGTATATCCATTAAAATTTTCAATATCAACAATCGTTGCCGCATTTTCTACAAAAGTATATGAAGCTTCAAATGACTGCGAATTAAGGGTTGGAACTTTAATCCTTACCTCCTTCATATCTACACTATTCTTTGTTAAGTGCAATGCTGACTTTAAGGAATCACCCACTTGATTTGCTAGTGGTTTAAACTGCGCTCCTAACTGTTTAAAGGCGTCCCCCATTTGCGAAAAAGCGCCGCTTAAATCTTTACTAAAATCTGTTTTATTGATTGAGCTCTCTTGGGTTGCACTACTTTCATCATTTTCTTGAGTTTGCTCTGTTGCTTTAGCTTTTGCACTTTCTGTTGTTTCACCAAGTTTCTCTAGTAAGTGAATTCCCTCCTCTACCGAAATAACACCTTTAGAAACTAATTCCAGAATTCTTTCCTTTTGCTTCATCATAAATAACTCCTCCATCCAGTTAGAGCCTGTTAACGATCTCTAGTGAAATGAATTTTTGAGCTATTTTTTCGTAGTTTGAGGCAAAAAACGTAGGTTTAGCGGTGCTAAATCGAGGCTTTTTAACGAAAAAAATACGGAAAAATAGCCAAAATCATTCATCACTCTGAGATCGTTAACAGGTTCTTAGCAGTTTCTTGACTTAACTATACTCTTATTATGAAAGCATTTGTTAATAGAAACAATTGGGCCAAAGGCTGATTTTTTAAAAATCCAGTAAAAATTTTTCAAAAACGATATTGCCAACCAATATTCCCTGTTTACTTAATGCTATATTTTCACCGTTATCACAAAGCAAACCTTGCTCAATCAACTGTTTACTAACTTTGCCGTAAATTTCTTTAAAAGAAATACCAAATTTTTCTAAAAAGTGTTGTTTTGAGACCCCACGCATCTTACGTAAACCTAGAAACACTTCCTCTTCCATCTGATTTTGCAAGCTTAATTTTTTACGCTTTCCAAGAGGTAATTTAAATCTTTTAAGTGAAGCTAAGTAATGTTGAATTGGTCCATGATTTTTATAACGAAGATTGCCGATATAACCAGCTGCACCAGCCCCAAAACCATAGTAATGTTCATTATTCCAATATTTCAGATTATGCTTGCTTTCAAAGCCTGGGGTGGCAAAATTAGCAATTTCATACTGCTTTAAGCCATAAGCACGCATATAATCTATCGCCACCTCAAACATATCTGCGGCGAAATCCTCATTGGGAAGTTTGAGTTTATCAGCTTTTACGCGGTTCATAAAAATTGTATGATCCTCTAATATAAGCGAATAAAGCGAATAATGTGGCAAGGCAAATGTTAGAGCTATTTTTAATGTTTCTTTTAAACTCTCTATTGTTTGATCTGGTAAAGCATAAATCAAATCAAGCTAAATATTTTTAAAATCTTTATTTTGCAAGATATCAAGTGTTTTTACTACATCTTCAGCAGTATGTCGTCTGCCAATTTTGCGCAAAAGTTCATTATCAAAAGTTTGAACACCTAAAGAGATACGATTGACACCATATTCTTTTATTACTGAAAGCTTTTTGGCGGTTAAATCTCCAGGATTGGCTTCTATTGTAAACTCATTACCTTCAATAAAGGGCAACAAATTCCTTATCCCTTTCAGTAATCTCTCAAGTTGTTTTGCACTTAAAGAAGTTGGCGTTCCGCCGCCAATATAGATCGTTTCGATAGTTTGCATTTTGGATGATTTCATTGTCAGCTCTATTTCACGCAAAAGAAGATCAATGTAACTTTCTACTGGTTGACCTTTTAAAAAAACTTTATTGAAATCGCAATAATAACAAATATGCTTACAAAATGGGATGTGAATATAAGCTGAAGTCATAAAGTACCTACTTTCTGAGAACCTGTTAATGATCTTGGAGCGTTAACAGACTCTAAGTTGAAGATTAACATAAACTTTAAGCACAATCTAAAAAATAATGATAAACTTATATAAAGTGATAAATGCGGAAGAAGAAATTAAATATAATGAAAAAAAGAGTGGTAATTGTTGGCAGTGGTTTAGCAGGATCTTTTTTGGCGTTGCTTCTTCAAGACGATTGTATGGTGACGGTTTTAACAAAGGGCAAGATAAGTGAGAGTAATTCCATGCTTGCTCAAGGTGGAATTGCAGCAGTTATGTCAGAAAATGATTCATTTGCTTCGCATATTCAGGATACTTTAGCAGCAGGAAGTTTTCATAACGATGTTGATGTAGTTGAAGC
>JAIRNX010000083.1 GCA_031257815.1 Lactobacillales bacterium | reverse complement strand
CGGATCATTTTTTGATTCCTTCTTGCCATTCACATCCTCAAAACGCGTATTTTCGACCAACAACACCTCGCCATCCTGCAACGCCGCAATCGCCGCTTCCAACTTTGCGCCTCGAGTTTCTGGTACAAACACGACCTCTTTGTCCAATTTCTCCGACAAATTTTTCGCCACAGGAGCTAACGATTTTTCAGCTTTGTCCGCTTCTTCCTTCACACGCCCAAGGTGAGAGAATAAAATTGCACACGCGCCTTGCTCGATAATATATTTAATCGTTGGAAGTGCCGCTGTAATCCGATTATCGTTTGTAATTTCCCCATTTTGCAATGGAACATTGAAATCCACTCGCACAAGTACTTTTTTGCCTTTTAAATTTAAATCTTTCACGGTTAATTTTGCCATAATTTTATAAAAACTCCTTTTTTAGTCAACTTATTTTTCGCAATACAAAAAATTAAGACACACCTATTATTAGCAAATCAAGTTGAAGATAGCAATATAAACATCCGTAAAGAAGGGCGTGATATCATCAAAAGATAGCTATAACTTCGTAATTTGATCATACGAGATTCTAACACTTGCTACCGTTTCTATTTTTTCATCAATGACAAACGAACCATTAGAAGTTCTTTCTCCGATTGGATAAACTTTTTGTACAATTTTAATTTCTCTTCCTTTATCCGTTGTTAATAATAACTCTGCACTAGTTGATTGCCCTATATAAATTATTCGATGAGGATTTGATTTTAATTCTCGCAAAACCATTACACCACGCTTAGCACGCGTAAGAATGGAGAGCTTGCTAACTAACATCCGCTTAAGCGCACCACGCTGCGTAACAATCGTAATAGCCTCTTCATCATCCAAGTTTGTTACAATTCCATTAACTACAAAATCATTTTGTTTTAAGTTCATGGATTTTACCCCTGCAGCTTTTGTGCCTACCACAGGAACCTCACTTAGCGCAAAACGTAAACCAAAGCCGCGATGACTGACCAATAAAACTTCTTTATTAGATTCTGCTTCAACCAACTCGATATTTTGAACGCAATCGTCATTTTTCAACTTTATTGCGGGAATTGGGCGTGTTTTATAAGTGCGCCATGGAGCAAATTCTGTTAGTTTTGTTTGCTTGATCATGCCATTTTTGGTAATCAGTAAAAGATGCAGCTTTTCATCCAGCTCTTTAAATGGAATCACCTTTAAAATCGCTTCTTCTGAAGATAAAGTAGAAATTGTTTGTGATAAGTGATCGCCAACTTCTTTCCATTTTAACTCAGGCAGCTCATGGATCAAGCGATAAATAACATTACCCAAACTTGTTACTAACAACACATGATCCAGCGTATTAACCTGAGATTGATATACTACATAGTCTTTATCTTTTAACCCAACTTCTTCACCTTTTGAAGCCTGATAAGAGCGCAAACTACTGCGTTTGATATAACCGTCATGAGTAACACTTAGCATAACCTCTTCACTAGCAATCAAAATTTCTGTCTCAATCTTAATCTCACTAACTTTTTCTTCAATCACCGTTAAACGAGAATTGCCAAATTGTTTTTTAACTTTTCGCAATTCTTTTTTCATCAAAGAAAATAATTTCTTCTCATCATTTAAAATCAACAACAAATCAGTAATTTTTACGCCCAACTCTTCGGCTTCCTTTTGCAACTCGGTAATATCTGTATTAGTTAAACGATACAGTTGCAAAACGACAATTGCTTCGGCTTGCTCATTAGTAAAGCCAAAAGCATCAATTAAATTTTGCTTAGCATCTTTGCGATCATTAGATACTCGAATCTTGGCAATTACTTGATCTAAGATAGATAAAGCCTTGATCAAACCATCCACAATATGCTGGCGCTTTTGTGCTTTATTTAACGCAAAACGAGAGCGTTTGGTTAAAATATCTTTACGGTGCGCAATATAATTATGAAGAATTGTCAATAAGCCAACCTGCCTTGGATGCCCAGCAACAATTGCCACCATATTAAAGTTATAGTTGATCTGCAACTCGGTATGTTTAAATAAATAATTTAAAATCCCTTGTGCATTTGCCTCTCTTTTAAGCTCCACCACAATCTGCAAGCCAGCTCGATCTGACTCATCACGCACCTCGGCAATACCATCAATTTTTTTATTTATGCGAATTTCATCAATTCTTTTAACCAATGTTGCCTTATTCACTTCATAAGGAATCTCGTTAATGACAATTTGCTGTTTGCCGCCTTTAATATCTTTAATTTGCGTCTTTGAACGCAAAATAACCTTACCACGTCCGGTTTCATACGCTTTTTGAATCTCATCTTTTCCTTGCAAAATCGCCCCTGTTGGAAAGTCAGGACCAGGGATTAACTTCATAACTTCACTTAGCGCCTCCTTTGGATGATCGATAAGAAAAATCACTCCATCAATCACTTCCGCCAAATTATGCGTGGGAATCTCTGTAGCATATCCAGCTGAAATCCCTGTTGAACCATTTACTAAAAGATTAGGAAACTTCGCAGGTAAGACCGCAGGTTCTTTTTCGGTATCATCAAAATTTAAGACAAATTCTACCGTCTCTTTATCGATATCACGCAGCATTTCTCCTGCTACTTGTGAAAGGCGTGCTTCCGTATAACGCATGGCAGCTGGCGGATCATAGTCTCTAGAACCGTTATTCCCATGCATTTCAATTAAAACTTCACGTAGTTTCCAGTCTTGACTCATGCGCACCATTGCCTCATAAATCGAGCTATCTCCATGTGGATGAAAGTTGCCCATAACATTCCCCACTGATTTAGCCGACTTACGAAAGCCTTTATCATACGTATTGTTATCCTTGTTCATGGAAAATAAAATCCGTCTTTGCACAGGTTTTAGACCATCGCGGATATCAGGGAGTGCCCGCTCTTGAATAATATACTTCGAATACCGTCCAAAACGATCTCCCATAACATTTTCTAGGGTTAACTCTTGAATTTCTCCTCGACTCATCGTTTACTCCTCAAAATCATCAAATAAACTTATCTCTTTTACTAAATGATCTTCTAACTTATCGCTAACAAGTTCAACTGCCACTTTTTGCTCTATATCTACATCTTCTACGCGATCTAAAATTGAACCATCTTCAACCATGCTAAACTGCACATGCCTCTCAATCCACTGACGCCTGGGTTTAACCTTATCTCCCATCAACGTACTAACACGGCGCTCAGCCTGGGCAGCGTCATCAATGCAAACACGAATCAAAGTGCGTCTTTTAGGATCCATGGTCGTCTCCCACAACTGATCGGCATTCATCTCACCCAACCCTTTGTAACGCTGTAAAGCGTAATTTTTACCAACTTTTTTTATCGCCGATCCTAACTCTTCTTCCGTCCAAGCATATTCAATCACTTGTTTTTTGCCGACTCCTTTAGCCACTTTATAAAGTGGTGGCAAAGCAAGATACACTTTCCCTGCTTCAATCAATGGTTTCATATAACGATAAAAAAAGGTTAGTAGCAACACCTGAATATGTGCGCCATCAGTATCCGCATCGGTCATAATAATCACTTTATCGTAGTTCACATCTTCAACAGAAAACTCAACGCCAACACCCGCACCGATTGTGACAATCATTGTGTTAATTTCTTCATTTTTTAAAATATCCTGCATTTTGGCTTTCTCGGTATTTAACACTTTACCACGCAAAGGCAAAATCGCTTGAAATTTACGGTCACGCCCTTGTTTAGCTGAACCGCCAGCTGAGTCTCCTTCGACTAAGTAAAGCTCATTGCGCTTTGGATTGCGTGAGCCAGCAGGAGTTAATTTCCCAGAAAGCAAGCTTTCAGATTTTTTCTTCTTACCAGAACGGGACTCTTCTCGCGCCTTTCTTGCAGCTACGCGCGCAACGCGCGCTTGAATGGCTTTACGTATTAAAGTCTGACTCATCTCATTATTTTCTTGTAGAAAGAAGCCCAGTTGCTCAACCAATACTTGCTCCACAGCTGCTCGGGCGGTAGGACTTCCTAATTTGTCCTTTGTCTGACCTTCAAATTGCAATAAATTTTCAGCTACCAAGACTAACAGTACTGCAGCTAAGCCTTCACGAAAGTCTGAACCTTCTAAGTTTTTATCCTTCTCTTTTAAAAGGTTAACCTTGCGAGCATACTCATTTAAGGCTTTGGTTAGCGAAGCTTTAAAACCAGCCTCATGTGTGCCGCCATCTTTGGTACGGACATTATTGACAAAACTTAGGATTGTCTGTGCATAGCCATCGTTATACTGAAAAGCAGCTTCTACTTCAATCCCATCTTTTTCACCTGCAAAATACATAATAGGTGTAACAGCTTCTTTTTCTTCATTTAAGTAATGAACAAACTCTTTTATTCCTTCTTTATAATGAAAAATTTCTGATTGTTTTTCTGCCAGGCGCAGATCCGTTAAAGTAAATTCTACATCTTTTAATAAAAAAGCAGATTCGCGTAAGCGTTCTGATAAAATTTCATAACTAAATTTATTCGTTGAAAAAATTGAAGCATCTGGCAAAAAATGCACCTTAGTTCCATTTGGCTGCTTTGTTTTACCAATCTTTTGCAAACCTGTGACTGGTTTGCCGCCATTTTCAAAACGCTGTCGATACTCAACACCATTGCGGACAATACTAACTTCTAACCAAGAACTTAAAGCGTTTACCACCGAAGAGCCAACACCATGTAAGCCTCCTGAAGTTTTATAGCCTCCTTGGCCAAACTTACCACCAGCATGTAAAACCGTAAAAATTACTTCGACTGTAGGCTTTCCTAAAATATGCATCCCAACCGGCATTCCGCGTCCTTCGTCTTGCACAGAAATAGAATGATCTTCATAGATAACCACTTCTATTTTTTTGCCAAAACCAGACAAGGCCTCATCCACAGCATTATCGACGATTTCATAAACCAAATGATGAAGGCCGCGACTATCTGTTG
>JAIRNX010000049.1 GCA_031257815.1 Lactobacillales bacterium | reverse complement strand
TTTCTTTAAATGCTTCGTCACTGTGGCACTTTCAAGGATACTGATACATAGTTTAAAAACCTTAGTATTGTTTTCCTGCCGTTATCTAAAAATCTTTTTTTAATCACTTAGAACCTGTTAACGATCTCTCTATTGATGAATTTTTTGAGAAATTTTTGTGCCTTTCTTTGTCAAAAAGCCTCGATTTAGCACCGCTAAACCTACGTTTTTTTCCTAAAAATGCACAAAAATTTCTCAAAAAATTCATCAATAGAGAGATCGTTAACAGGCTCTTAGGAGATGACAATTAGACTTTAAAGATACCTAGCCTTATTTTTTCAGCTAGCACGAACACTACAAGCATCGCAGCTTGTGCGAGCATGGACTTTCCTCAGTCTACGTTTTTTTGTAAACCGCGATTATCCGAATAACGCAAAGAATTTCTTGAAACAGATCCTATCTTACTCTTAGAAATCAAACTAAACGAGTTGCTTGATTATCAATCTCTGGTTCTATAAAAATTTCAGCTTCAATATCTGAGGGTTCAACATTTCTTTTTAATTGTTCTTCTTGCACCAATTTACTACCAAAAACTTCTCGCTCTAGATTAGATAGACGTTTTAAAATATCAAAATTGCTTACAGCAGAACTTTGATTTGTACTTCGTTTATTAGAAGCTGGAGCTACAGCTTGTTGCACTTTTGCCATATTGGCAATCTTTGCTTGCAAACGTGCATTTTCTTCTTGAAGAGCAAAACTTTCATGCATATATGCTTCATAATCTCGAATAACATTATCTAAAAATTCATCAACTTGCTCTGGATCATATCCGCGCATTTTCATTGAAAACTGCTGGTTTAAAATATCTTGAGTTGTGTAGTTAACTTCAGTCATCGCTTTGCACCTCGTATTATTCATTAAAATTTCTTCTTCATTTTAGTAAAAATAACCCTAAACTTCAAGCAAATGACTCGTTAGTTTAACACGTTCTTAGAACCTGTTAACGATCTTAAGAATTGCGCAATTTTGTTTAATTTTTGACACTTTTTTGTCAAAAAACTTGTCGGGTTATTACGAATTGTTCAAGCTTTGCTTGATTACAATTTGTATAACGGGATTTCGTCCACTGAAAAATGGTCGACAGCTTTTTAGAGCCTGTTAACGATCTCGGAGCGATGAATGATTTTGGCTATTTTTCCGTACTTTTTCGTTAAAAAGCCTCGATTTAGAACCACTAAACCTACGTTTTTTGCCTAAAATTACGAAAAAATAGCTCAAAAATTCATTTCACTAAAGATCGTTAACAGGCTCTTAAACGTTTTCGTATTTCTTCAAAGAAAATCGCAATCGGGCGCAAACGTTTTGGTTTTCGGTTTAATCTTATTGCAGCTATTTTTAATCTTAGTTTACACTTTCACAAATCCACAAACTGCTCAACATTTTGTGGTATTTGATTTGGCGCAGCTGTGATTTTTGTTACAGAAATATTTTTCAAAGCATATTGAATTAGTTCTTCGATATCCAAAAGCGCTTCATATGCTTGTGCTTTTTCTAAATTGGGTTTAGTTTTGGGTGAAGGTGGAGCAAAAATTGTGCAACAGTCTTCAAAAGGTAAAACAGATAATTGAAAAGTGCCAATTTTTTCTGCTAACTCAATAATTTCCGCCTTATCCATCGCAACTACCGGGCGAATGATCGGTGTTGTTGTGACATCTTCAATCGCAATCATGGAATTAAGCGTCTGGCTAGCAACTTGTCCGATGGATTCGCCATTAATAATAACTAAACCCTCTCGTTTTTGACGCAATAAATCCGTAATCCTTAACATCATACGCCTTGTAATTGTCATTAAGTACGGCAATGGCACTTTAGCTTTGATTTCTTCTTGAATTTTTGCAAAAGGAACTTCAATAAATTGAATATTACCCCCAAACGAAGTTAATTTCTGTGCTAAGTCCTTTGCTTTTTGTAAAGCTTTGGGTGAAGTGTATGGCGGGGAAGCAAAATGAACAACTTCAATCTCCATTCCGCGTTTCATGGCCAAAAAACCTGCCACTGGGGAGTCGATCCCGCCTGAAAGCATTAACATACCACGCCCACTTATGCCAACAGGTAAACCACCTGCTCCTTTGATTGTTGATGTTGAAAAATAAACGCCATCCATCCTGATCTCAACTTGTAGGTTAATATCAGGCTTTTTCATTTGCACTTTTATTTCTGGCAAAATTTCAAGAATCGCTGAGCCTAAAAATTGATTTAAGCCATTGGTATCAAGTTGAAAATCATGATCCTGACGTTTAGCGGTAATTTTAAAGGTTACGCCCGGTTTATACTGCTCTTTCACAATCGCCTGCGCAGTGCTTTTCATAATTTCTAGATCTTTTTCCACCCGAATGATCGGAGAAAAATTGACAATGCCAAAAACTTTTCTTAACTTTGAAATAACTAAATCACTATCTTCACCATTTAACAAAAGACGCGTCCGATCACGTTTTGCCAAAATTTTGATTGCGGGAAACTGCTGCAGTGCTTTACGAAGATTTTGAGCTAGTTGTTTAATAAAACGATTCCGATTTTTCCCTTTAGTTGATAACTCCCCATAGCGAATCATAATTTCTGTATATTTCATAAAAAGTTTTCCCGTCTATTATCTTAAAAATAAAAAACGAAACGGCCAAATAAAAATCAAAAATAGTAAGATATTAAATAATATACTCGGTCCCAATGTAGAAACAATAAATAAAATAAAATTCCCTTTAGCTAAGCCAAAAATAATTTGCATTAGCATCAATAATACTTGATAACTGGTAAAAGCAATAATAAAACTCGCCAGCTGTGTCCAGGTATTTTTATTGATCGTTTTTTGAAAGCGAACTAACCAATACGTAAGAAATGGATACAAAAACGCATTTACTCCCAAAATCCCCGTAAAATAACTATCATAAAGACCGCCAATGATAAACGCTAAAAATATAATGTAATTTTTAGAAAACTTTATAACTCCAACCAAAAAAAGCAGCAATGTTAAGTTAGATAAAGTAAAGTAATGATCTTTTGTAACACTTTCCATCACGGTGGATAGTTGAGCATCCAGCAAAATACTCAGGAAAAAAATCACTGGAGCATAGTACTTTAAATCCACTTGCTTCATGGCCTGGCTACCTCTTGAGATGCCCTCTTAATAAGAGTGACTACAAAAATATTATACATCGTAGCTCTAGGTTGAACATAAACTTCCTTAAAAGTCCCACTTCCACTAGATTTAACTTTTACGACCTTACCAATCAGCAAGTTCGACGGTGTTTTGCCACCACCCATTCCTGATGTTTGTACCAAATCACCTTTTTTAATTTCACTTTGATTTTGTATCTGATTGATGATCAATGTTTGTGTTTGCTCATCAAAACATTTAATTAAACCATTTCCCTTTTCAGCACTTGAATCTGAAATTTTAACATGAAAACGATTGATGTTTTTATTAATAGTTGTTAGCAATTCAACTTTGGAGCTATATTTATTTACTTGAATAATGCGTCCAACTAAACCGCCTTTACTCATCACTGCCATATCATTTTCGATACCATCAGCAGCTCCTTTGTCGACAATCAAATTATTTTGCCATAAATTTGTTGAACGATCGATAACATTGGATGTGATTTTTTCAAAGTCGGTCAATGTCTCGTTTAATTTTAACTGCTCTTTTAAATCTTTGATTTCTCTATCTTTATTTTGGGACTTAATAACAGCTTCATCATAGTCATCCAATTTTGCTTTTAACTGCTTATTTTCTTCATAAGTACCTATCAAATCATTAAGCATACCAATTCCATTATGCAAGAGCTTTATCGGTACTGATAAGGTTTTATCAACAATGGCAATGGAGTCATTTATAGTAGAAGTTACAATATTTGATTGTTTTCTTTTATTCATAAAAAATACGGATAAAGTCACTGTCGCTACGACCAAGATAATGATAATTAAAATAACGATAATATTTTTGTTCAGATTAAATTTTTTCACGTACTTTCCTCTTCCGCCTGGCAAACATTACACTGAATATGTTCTCCATGTTATCAGCATTTATTTTCTCAAATCCTACCATAAAAATCTACCTTGTTCTCAAAATGAAAGATCTGTACGAAAAAGATATCCGAGCGTATTTTTACATCACACCCAATCCCCACTACGAAATACAGGAGTTCGTATGCCATCTTTTTGAATACCGTCAATATTCATCTTGCTAGATCCCACCATAAAATCAACATGAATATCTGAACGATTAAGACCGCATGCTTTTAATTCGTCTTTACTCATCTTTTCACCACCTACCACACTTAAAGCATATGCTTGCCCTAAAGCTAAGTGATTTGATGCATTTTCATCAAAAAGCGTATTGAAAAAAGTAATGCCAGATTGCGAGATCGGTGATGGATCAGGGACTAGTGCAACTTCTCCTAAATAACGCGCACCCTCATCAGTATCCATCAACTTCTCCATTACCTCCCGGCCTTGTTCTGCTGAAAAATCTACC
>JAIRNX010000030.1 GCA_031257815.1 Lactobacillales bacterium | reverse complement strand
GAATAATTTTTGGTTGATAACGGAAGTAGCGGATAGCTCGCTGTACAAAATCGACGGTTGAATGACGCCTTCCTTGTAATGGAAGATAAACCGCTCTCTTGAGGCTTTGTCAATCATTGTGTACTGGTAAAATTTATCTGGCAAATCCCCTACGTAACAATTTTGGGGAACGTATTTCACATCGAGTTGCCATTTTTTCCTGATTTTTTGAGGAGTGTCGCACAAGTTTTGGTTTGTATTTTTTGCTTTTTTTTCTTTGCTTTTTGAAAAATCCCAAGCGTCGCAGAACTCGGAAAAGTGAAGCGGGATGCCGTTTATATCCTTTATTTCGTTTCAATTTTCCGTAAAGTTCAATCACCTAGAGGCGAGGATTTCGACGCAGATAGTTTCGTATCCAGCCGATTTCTTCTTCGGTGTGAATGCTTGGATGCGGAGTTTTTGGACGATGTGAGCGGTCCTTGAGCGATGCTTTGGTTCCGTCAAATCGCTGATCCCAGCGCATTAGTGAAGCTTTGGAGATTTTGTAGCGACGACAGACGAAAGCAATGGAGTGGCCTCGACGGGAGAGTTTGACGCTGTGGAAGCGAGTGTTAAGGGTGTGTGGCAGGTAACGTTGTGTTTGTGTTATACTGGTCATGTCTTGGAACTCCTGTTCTGTGGTTTTTGGTTTTTCTACAGTTTACAGGAGGTCTTTTTTATTTTTCTAGCTAATTGGCTCACATCAAGTGTAGCTGTACACATCCATATAGCGCACATAGTAAGACATTTTTTCACGCTCTTTAATAAATCGATCAAAACCATCTAAATAATAAACCGCAAACCACTGACTTGTTTGATTACCCAACGGTAATCCCGCTTTTGGCATTGATTCATAACTTCTGATAATTTTTTCTAGTAATTTAAATACATCTTTGTCAAGAAACACCCGCGAAAGTTTTTCTAATAAAATTTCATGATTTATAGAATCAAAATACTTATATATATATATCGCATTTCAATACATAAAATTGATTAGATTGCAGCCTGCCAAAACAAGCACGTAAAAATTTATCTACACGTTTTATTTTTTTGTCAATATCAGAAAAAGCAAATACATTAGATTTTATCATCCTTCAAATGATACGTATTTTATTTTTTTTAAATTTTTTGTATACTTACTCTGTAATAGTATAAAAATTTATATTAAAAAATAAAAGGAGTAATTGAAAAAATGAAAATAGGAAAGAAACTTATTATGGGGATGGCAATAATTGTTGCTTTGTTCTATAACAATTTAGTTTTAGCCGCTCCAACAAATACTGCATTTAATCCTTACCTAGCTCATCATCAACATCATGATCCGTTTGTACTTCAGACAGATACATCGTGGTGTCGAATTATCTGTGCTGATATTGTTTTAAAAGATATATCCACTAAATATCCTGCTGCGGCACCAGTTCATATTCATCTTGCCAACTTAAATACATTCTTAACTCAAGCGGTTCCCCTCGGTCATGATTTTCACGAATTTTTTCTCAAGCAATTGTTTAATAGTGGGCATGCAATAATTGATATGGATCTCTTTTATGAAGCTAATCCTGGGGTTAAAGATGCTCTTACAAGAACAATTGATCGTTTCTTTGGCGGCGATTACGGCCATTTTACCAATTGCAGTATAGCACCAGGTAATGGTATTCAATGTGCAAATTGCATGCATAATAATTTAAGAGCTCAATTCACAAATATAGTAAACATAGAAAAAAAGGCAGGTGTTTTTACAGGCTTAATGGACGGAGCCCCACTTGTTACACGACAAAATACATGGAATGATTTACCCGCAATAGCTAGAAAAATGTTTTGCGGGGAGGAAAATCAGCATGTTAATACTGAAATGCACAATATTTGTGGAGTAACTGCTCAAACTAATAACATAAACGCAAGAAATTTAGAAAACTCTTTAACAAATATTAGAGACGAAATCGTTAATCATGGGCGCATGGTAATTGTCGGATTTAAAAATCCTGCAAATTCAACTCAAGCTCATGCTTGTGTCGCTTATAGCGCTAATAACGATGGTGGAAATGAAAGTTTGTGGCTATATAACCCTGTGGGAAATTATATTCGTATAAACGGAAGAAATCCTGGCTTAAATCATAGTATAAATGGTAGGAGTAGAAATCTTGTACATTGGAATATTTATCAATATACAACTTTTAATTATTAAAGGAGGGTGTTTATAATGAAAAAATATTTATTTTTAATTTCATGTATCTTTGCGTTTTTATGTAGTTTTGATACTCTGGTAAGCGCTATGAGTGAAGAAACAAAAAATAGTATATATATAAAATTGCCAGATAACAGTTGGATAAGAGAGGGAATAGCTTCTACAGATTTTGGAAGAGGCTGCACTTTATCTGAAGATTGGGCTGAAAAGGGAATAATTGGCTGGAAATGTATAGATGATGAAGGAGCAATTAATATTGAAAATGTAAATGAAAATTTTATAGCTACTACTTCAATTAATTTAAATGTCCCCATCATAAGTGAAGATGAAGAGGACAGGGGAGCATCGATAGTCGCCTCATTTACATTTAACTTAAAAACAAATAGTCTTATTTGTAGCCATAATATTAGCGAAATATTAAACTCAGAAAAACAACCAAATGTTGTTAGCGAGTTTAGATTTATGAATATTATTGGTTCTTTAGATAACTATGATGAAGAGTTTACCCTTATGAATAGGGAAAAAGAAGCAAATAGAGAAATGAATTTTGAAGAGGCAAAGATAATTCCTATCAGTATGGGATTACACAGAGGGGGTTATGCATTGATTCCAAATGGTTTTGTATCGTTAAATGATGCATGGTTTTGGTGTAGCTGTGAATTTAGTAAATACGAAAGAAATAAATTTTATAAATTATCCGAAGTTTTAAGATCCCATTGTTCACTTACCAAAATAATAAATGAAAGGCGAACAAGGTAGTGTAATTTTTTTAAAAGCTCTCAATTTGGCTAGTTGAGAGCTTTTTGCTGTTATCGAGTGACAGTATTAATATTCTCAGACGGCCTTTTATATTGGCCAATTAGAACAAGGAAGACTATTTCTCCAATACTGTATTTTACTTTGCTTGCTTGACGAGTATCTTCGATGGTTGGTTATCAGTTCGTTCATGAGCAACTCCTGAGTTTTTATTTTAATTGTAATGAAAATTGTTTAAATGTCAGCAACAGTTTATAAGAATTTTTAGTTTAAAATAGTTACATGCGTTTGACGTGCTTCGAGACAAGTTAACAGGTTATAAGAGCTTTAAAAATTTTAATGCAAAAATTCTGGGTTTCAAAAAGTGATTACATAGTTTATACTCTCTCGCGAAAAATCTAGTCATTAATTACTTCGCTTCAAACCACGTACTTCCCCAATGGGAATCTACAACTAAAGGGACGCTTAACTCTACGGTATGTTCCATAACTTTTTTAACTAAACGATCCAACATTTCTACTTCATTACTCGCCACTTCAAAAACTAACTCATCATGTACCTGCAAAAGCATTTTGGCTTTCAAACCGGAAAGTTTTAATTGCTTATCCATTTCAATCATTGCCAATTTTAAAATATCAGCTGCACTGCCCTGAATTGGCGAATTAATCGCCGTGCGCTCAGCAAATGAACGTAAATTAAAATTTTGGGAATTAATTTCTGGCAAATAACGTCTGCGCTTATAAAGCGTTTCAACATATCCATTTAACTTTGCTTTTTGGACAATTTCCTCCATATAACGCTTCACACCCGGATATTTTTCAAAATAGCAATCAATAAATTCTTGAGCTTCTTTACGATAAATACCTAAATTTTGCGCTAAGCCATAATCCGAAATTCCATAAACCACGCCAAAATTGACAGCCTTTGCTCGTCTACGTAAATCTTTTGTAACATCTTTTTCCTTTTCAATCCCAAAAATACGCATCGCCGTACTGGTATGAATATCTGCCCCTTCACTAAAAGCTTGACAAAGATGTTTATCCTTTGAAATATGCGCTAGTACTCGCAGCTCAATCTGCGAATAATCACTTGAATAAATCACAAAATTCTCTTGACTTGGCACAAAGGCCTTGCGAATCAAGCGACCGTATTTAAAGCGCACCGGAATATTTTGCAAATTAGGGTCAATTGAACTTAGTCGTCCGGTCTGCGTTAAAGTTTGAAGATAGCGCGTATGTACTTTACCATCCTCGCCAATCACCTTAAGCAAACCTTCAATATAAGTCGACTGCAATTTGGCTAGCTGACGATAATTCAGAATATCATCAACAATAGGGGCAAACCTTCGCATCTTCTCTAGCACATCAACTGCCGTCGAATAACCTGTTTTGGTTTTTTTGGTCGGCACATAACCCATTTTTTCAAAAAGAATTACCCCAAGTTGTTTGGGAGAATTAATATTAAAAACTTCACCAGCCTTTTCATAAATCGCTTGTTCAAATTCTTGCAGCTGCTCTGCAATTTCGCCTTTCATTTCTTGTAAAGTAATAGCTTGCACGGTGATTCCCGCAATCTCCATCTTGGCTAAAATAAAAGATAGAGGCAGCTCCATATCGGTTAACAAATGCAATTGCTCTTTTTGAGCTAGTTTTTCTTCCAGCACTGACGCAACATGCTCAATTGCCAACACTTTTCTAGCCAAATGATTAAAAAGAGCAGCTTGGGTATCAGGTAGAGCAAGCTTAGCACCTTTACCATAAATGGCTTCGTCACTCATTATATTCTCGTAACCATAATGCTTGGCAACACTGGCCACATCTAAAATTTTCTCATTAGCATCTAAAAGATATCCCGCAATTAATAAATCACACTTTACGCCAGCAAGCTCTATATTGTAACGATTAAGCGCGACATAAGCAGCCTTACTATCAAAAACTTTTTTGAAAATCGCATCATTTTCCAGCCAATCTTTAAAAATTGGCGATGTATGAAGAATATCTGCCTTAGCAACATAAACCTTTTCTGCATCGCCCCACGCCAATCCGATAATAGGCTCTGTATGATAGTTTTCTCTAAGCATCTCAATAATTAAAGTGCTACCTGCTTTTGGTAGCATCTCTGCCGTTATTTCTTCAACGACTTGGAAAGCAACTTCTGCTAAGTCACTCAATTCAGTTGTTTCGTTTTTTTCCAGATACTTTGTTAAAAAACTATTAAAGTCCATATCTTTGTAAAATTGCACTAATTTTTCATGATCAATTTCTTTTAAAGTTGTATCTTCAAGCGCTATTTCCACCGGAGCATCCTGATTGATGGTCGCTAATTTTTGAGACAAAAAAGCAAGATTTCTATCATTGAGCAGGTTATCCTTCATCTTTGAAGCCTTCATCGCTTCAAGGTTCTTATAAACGCCCTCAAGCGATCCGTACTCATGCAAAAGCTTTAACGCTGTTTTTTCGCCAATCTTTGTCACGCCCGGGATGTTATCAGAAGCGTCCCCCATCAGCGCTTTCATATCAATAATTTTATCTGGTGTAAGGCCAAATTTTTCCATAATATGCGCTGGCGTGTATTCTTCAATCTCCGTTACACCTTTTTTAGTAATCTCAACGCTAACTTGATCACTTGCAAGCTGCGTTAGATCCCGATCACCGGAGAGAATGACGACTTCAAAGTTTTTATCCTGAACTGCATGTTTAGCAAGTGTTCCCAAGATATCATCTGCTTCATAGTTAGGAAGTTCGTACCAACTGATCCCACGCACTTCTAGCAGCTGACGAATAAATGGCAGCTGTTCTGAAAACTCGCTGGGCGTTTTTTTACGTCCTGCTTTGTATTCAGGATATATTTGAGTACGAAAAGTTGTTTTGCCAGCATCAAAAGCCACTAAAACATGTGTTGGTTTTATCTTTTCCAACACATTATCCAGCATTAAATGAAAGGCATAGATTGCTCCTGTATGTAAGCCTTTCTGATTTTTAAATTTTTCTAATTGACTATGCATTGCAAAAAAAGCGCGATATGCTACGGAATTGCCATCAATTAATAAGATTTTCTTTTTTGTCATTGCTTACTCTACCTTCGTGTCTAATCTTTTCGGCTAGTTCATTTAACTTGCGCATTCGATGATTAATACCTGATTTGGAAATTAAACCACTAGGTAATACCTCTCCTAACTCCTTTAGACTAATATCAGGATGCTTTAGACGCATCTGTGCTAATTCCATTAATTTTGGAGATAAGCTTTTCAAACCTTGCACACGCTCAATTAACTTAATATTTTCAATTTGACGGTAAGCTGCATCAACTGTTTTATTTAAATTTGCCAATTCTGCATTTTGCAAACGATTTACTGAATTGCGAAAATCGCGCATAATAAGTACATCTTCAAACTTAAATCTTGCATTAGTTGCGCCAATCAAGGTTAAAAAATCCGCAATCTTCTCTGAATTTTTTAAATAACTAATATAGCCATTTTTTCGTGCTAGAATACTTGCGTTAACTCCATAGTAATTCATCATCTCGCAAATATCTTGATTATGGTCTTCATAAGTTGAATAGATTTCCAGATGATAACGACTAATTTCTGGATTATTTACCGATCCACCCGCTAAAAAGGCTCCACGCAAGTATGACTTCATCTTTTGCGCGTTACCTTTTATATTGCCAGCAACATTAGTAGTAAACGTCATACCGTCCAAAATCGCTAAATCAGCTAACACTTGAGACGCATCTTGTTTAAGACGAACGACATAGATGTTGTTTTTTTTCAAATTCATCTTTTTGCGTACCAAAACTTCTGTATGCACATAATATGTTTCTTTTAATAATGAAAAAATGCGTCTGGCAATTGAAGGATTTTCCGTTTGCACATTTAAAATGAATTGATTCTCTTGCAATGATCGTGAACCATTCATTCGAATCAACGCTGAAAGCTCTGCTCGTGCATGCTCTTTATGAACGACAAGTGCCGTTAATTCTTTTTTCACTTCTGATGCAAAGGACATTTTTTCTCCTTTAAGAGCCTGTCTACTATCTCCATAATAGCAAAATTTTCGGCAATTTTTCGCCCTTCGTCGTTAAAAAGCCTCGATTTGGACCACCAAATCTGCGTTTTTTGCCTAAAATTGCATAAAAATTTTCCCAAAATTTCATCTATAGAGAGATAGTAGACAGGCTCTAACAGGTTCTTAAGCTTTTTCATGAACGATTTACCGTTTCTTTCCTTTTATTCTTATCGCGATGAGTGGTATTGACATGAAATTCATCTTTCTTTAAATCCTGAGTCACTCTTTCTGTAAAAGCAACT
>JAIRNX010000025.1 GCA_031257815.1 Lactobacillales bacterium | reverse complement strand
AGTAAAAAGGGAAGTGATTGAAAATTAATGAAAAAAATTATTTCTACAAAAAATGAGCAGCTCAAAAAATGGAAGAAACTGCATACTAAAAAAGGACGTCTGCTGTACCAGGAATATATGCTTGAAGGCTTTCATTTGGTAGAGGAAGCATATAAAGCTAAACAAAAAATTAAAGTTGTATTGTATACAAAACGTGGTCAATCACAGTGGTATGACTTTTTAAATAAGCTAAATGAGCAGCAAAAAATCTTTGTTTCTGATGAAGTTATGAAAGCTATTAGTACTCTACCAACGCCGCAAGGAATAGTTGCAATTGTGCAACTTAAAGAGCCTTCTTTAGAATCCTTTTCTGGTAGATG
Organism: Lactobacillales bacterium; assembly: GCA_031257815.1. Taxonomy (GTDB): domain Bacteria; phylum Bacillota; class Bacilli; order Lactobacillales; family Streptococcaceae; genus JAIRLR01. Next base: position 3,051 of record JAIRNX010000025.1, on the reverse strand, counting down.
GTTACTTTTAGATAATGTACAAGATCCTGGAAATGTTGGCACAATGGTGAGAACAGCGGATGCAGCAGGATTTGCAGGTGTTATTTTTGGTGAAGGGTCTGCAGATTTTTATCAAGCAAAAGTGTTGCGAGCAATGCAAGGAAGTCATTTTCACCTTCAAATACTTCAAGGAGACCTTCAAGAGTGGATTGTAAAACTTAAAGCACAAAATTTTATGATATACGGAACAAAAGTTGATAAAAACGCTGTTTCTTTTTGGCAATTAAAAAAAGCAGATAATTGCGCATTAATCGTTGGCAATGAAGGTCAAGGAGTATCCTGTAAACTGTTAGCAATGACGGATCAAAATGTCTATATTCCAATCTTTGGCAAAGCAGAATCTCTAAATGTTAGTGTGGCTGCCGGGATCTTAATGTATCAAATATCTGGATTCCCAGTAGATAAATGAAATTTTTTTTATCATCTTTTATTGGTGCCTTTTTTGTATGACATAAGTTCAAGAACTTGCTAGTAAGGTGCATTTTTAGTACGCTAGTTGTAGCAAATAAAGTGATAGGTTTGAACTGAAGGTGGTTGTAATGGGTTTTACAGATGAAACAGTACGCTTTGAATTTGATGATTCGCGTAAAAAAGAAATTAATGAAACATTAGCAACAGTATTTTTTGCTCTAGATGAAAAAGGATATCATCCAGTAAATCAAATTGTTGGTTATTTATTATCAGGAGATCCAGCATATATTCCACGTTACCAAGATGCCCGAAATCTGATTCGCCATCATGAAAGAGACGAGATTGTTGAAGAATTAGTTAAATATTATTTAAAAAATCATGGGATCAATACTGAATGAGGATTTTAGGTTTGGATGTTGGTTCACGTACAGTTGGCGTGGCTGTTAGTGATGTCTTTGGATGGACAGCTCAGAGCTTAGAAATTATCCAGATTAATGAAGAAAAGCAAAATTTTGGCTTTAAGCGCTTAAATGAATTGCTAAATGAATATGAAATCTCCAAAGTAGTTATTGGTTTACCCAAAAATATGAATAATACTATTGGTTCACGTGCTAAAAGCTCTCTTGCTTATGGGAAAATGATCGCGGAGCATTTTGCTTTGCCTGTTATATATCAAGATGAGCGTTTAACCACAGTGCAAGTTGAAAGAATGTTAGTTGAGCAAGCGGATATTAGTCGCAAGAAACGAAAAAAAGTTATCGATAAACTAGCAGCTAGTTTAATTTTACAAAATTACTTGGATGGTAATAGAAAATAGGTTTGAATATGAGTAAGCACAACGAACCAGTAGATGTCATTACATTAATTGATGATGATGGCAATGAAACTTTATATGAAATTTTAATGACCATTGATGGACAAAAAGAATTTGGCAAAAATTATGTTCTTCTTTATCCTGCAGGTATTAGTGAAGACGATGAGGAAGTTGAATTATTAGCTTATTCATTTTTGGAAAATGAAGATGGAACACAGGGTAAATTAATGGCGATTGATGAAAATGCTGATGCTGAATGGGGTATGATTGAAGAAGTGTATCAAACTTTTATGGATGAAGAAAGGGATTAAAAAAATTTGTGGCAATGACAAAGAATTATTGCCATTTTTAAATTAGAAGGTTTGTGTTTATGAAAAGTAGAGGGGTATTTTTTTTATTTTTAGTAGCAATATCTGTTTTATTTTTTTCATTAACTAATGATCGCTATGTATTGGCTAATGATGACAATATAGATGTGGAAGAGAAAAATAAAAAAATAAAAGATCTTAAGTTGCAAGAAGATAAGGCAGCTTGCGAGGTTTCTTCAATTCAAAAAGAGTTAGACCAGATAGAGCTTAGAGCAAAAGATTTATCAGAAGACAATGCTAAATTAACCACCGATATTATAGAGTTAGATCGTAAAATACAAGACCTTAATATGATAATTGCTAAACGTAGAGAACAGATGAATAAACAAGTGCGTTCGATACAATTACATAATTCTGGTATTAGTTTGCTTAAAGTATTGATTGATTCTGAGTCGTTAACAGATTTACTAACACGTTGTTGTGCGGTTGCTTGTTTGCTACATGCAAGCCATTCTACTTTAAATGATCATTTAAATGATGTAAGAGAAGTGCAAAAAAAAAGTCGAAAAAGTTTTAAACGAATGCAACAATTGCAGATGAATCAAGCAGAGCTTGTAATATCCAAAAAAATAGGAGAGCAAAGACGAGCTGATTTGCAAGTAGCGCAAGTAAATTTAGCTATAGAAAGAACGACAGAGGAAGGGAAAAGAGATAGTTTATTAATTCAAAAAGCACAAGCTAAAGATTATGCGGAAGCGGTAGCAAAAAGGCAACAAGAAGAAGCAGAACAACTAAAAAAAGCTCAACAAGAAAGCCAAGTACAAGTTGTTACGCTAGAAACTAAACCTGAAGAAACACAACCTTCATTTTCACCACCTCCAAAGCCTACTTCTCCAACTTCACAAGAAAAAAAGAAAGAAAGTGCTACTTCTACTATTGCTGTTCCTAAAAAAGGCGGAATTACTAGTGGAGCGGATATGAATTGGACGGTAGACCATGGTTTTTACTGGGGTCAATGTACATGGTATGTGAACAACATTTTTAATCATCGTATACCTCAAACTTGGGGTAATGCTGCAACTTGGAGTAGCGCAGCGCGCGCTGATGGTCGTAGTGTTTCTGCAATACCACGTACTAATTCGGTTGTTTGTTATCAACCAGGATGTGAAGGTGCAAGTGTTTTTGGACATGTTGCGGTAGTTACTGGTGTTAATTCCGATGGAACTTATAATATTTCAGAGTCTAATGTTGAAGGACTAGGCATTATTTCATCACGTTCTAATTTGAAGCCTGGAGATGGTATAGAATTTATTTATATGTAGTTTAAGAATGTGTTAACTTATCTCCATAAATTTCGCCATTATAGCATTTTTCCAAAAGTTCAGGTAATGTATAATTACATTAAAAAATAAGAATCGAGGAAATAAAATGTCTAAGGCCCTTCCTATCGAATTAAGAGAACGAATCGTAGAATCCGTA
>JAIRNX010000151.1 GCA_031257815.1 Lactobacillales bacterium | reverse complement strand
GTTTAACCCAATTGTTGCCCCGGTTTCATCAAAAAGATGGGCGCCATTTAAAGTAATGATTGGGCAAGTGATTTTTTGCTCAATCAAGGGGATTGAAGCTTCTCGATAATCGCGACCTGTGGCGATGCAAAAGATAATGCCGCGCTCTTGAGCTGTTTTAATTGCCTGCGCGTTTTCCTCAGAAATTTCTAACTGACCATTTACAAGTGTTCCATCTATGTCAGATGCAATAAGTTTGATCATTTTATCTATCCGTCCTTTTTTCAAACAAATTTTGCTCTTGCAAAACCAAGTATTAAAAATATAACCATAAGAGCTATCAGTAAAATTCCAGCACTAATCCGTTCAATAACGCGGTAATATTTAGCTTGTTTAGGGACAGCTAAGATAATTCCAGTTAAAATCCCTCCAATGATCCCACCAATATGTCCCCAGATATCAATTGATGAGTCAAAAAGATTAAAGATTAGATTTAAAGCCACCAAAAAAGTATATTGCTTTACAAGTGTCGATAATACTTGGTTATGGGGAAAATAATACTTTAAAATAATAAAAGCGCCAAACATCCCAAAAATAGAAGTGGAAGCCCCGGCGGAAATCGAGTTATTATGCATGGCAAAACTTAAAATATTACCACTGATTCCTGAAAGTAGATAAATCAGTAAAAAACGAATGTGCCCATAAAGATTCTCCACTTGCTCGCCTAGAAAAAAGAGTACAAAGGAATTAAAAAGAAAATGGTAGAAGCCAATATGCACAAAAACAGGGGTGATTAAACGCCAGTATTCATGTAATTGAGTAATATAAGGATGATACAAGCCACCGAAGTTAATAATTGTTTTGATGTTGGTAGCACCTATTGGTGATGCTTGCATTGCTAAAAAAACAATAGATTGAATAATTAGAAAAGTGTACGTGATGTACGGTATATCATAAAAGTGCCGCTTCAAAATCCTCATTTACTTTTCTCCAATGTATAATTTTTGCACTTTTTGATCAAAATTTGTCGGCTGCCAAGTATTATTGATTTGCCAAGCAAAAACTAAACTGGCAGTACAGCCAGGAAAATCCGCTAAATAACGATCATAAAAGCCTTTGCCAAAACCAATACGGTAACCGCTTTTATTATAAACAATACCAGGAACAAGGATTAAGTCAATTTCTTCTTTGGTGATTAACTTAGTATTAATGGGTTCTTTGACACCAAATGACGAGATTTTCCAGCTGGTTTGGGGAGTGATTTGGAAAAAGTCTATTTGGTTATCATTTTTGGTGATAGGAACAACAACTTGTTTTTGTTCCTTCCATGCTTGCTGAATCAGTGGTTTAGTATTGATTTCAAAAGGTAAAGAAATGGTTAAAGCGATGCAGCTTGCTTGCCTCCAATTAGAGCTTACTGTTAGTTTTGGGTATAAATTTTTTTCTGCTTGTGTACGTATATCACCTGTAAAATTTTTTAAAAGCTGAAGTGTTTGGTGGCGTAATTTTTCTTTATACTTTTGACTTTCCATTTGCTACCTTGCTGCCCTTTTTGCATATAGCCGATTAATGTTATTATTATACCTAAATAACGGATATCTTTCCATGAGATTTAAGAAACCTATTAACTTGTCTCGGAGCGAAGTTAACAGGTTCTAAGCCGTAAGGAGCTGATTGGCTTGAGTGATTTTGTCAAAGTTGATGAATTAATTAAAAAATTAAAATTAGAAGTAATTGTTGGCAAGACAAAAGCTCTTGAACGAAAAATTATGGTTAGTGATATTTCACGTCCTGGTTTGGAATTAACAGGTTATTTTAATTATTATGCTCCTGATCATTTGCAAATATTTGGAAGAAAAGAAATTTCTTTTATAAATCACATGACTGCTGATCAAAAACAAAAAGTTTTAAAAGAAATGTTTGCAAAAGGTCTGCCGGCTATGATTATTTCACGTGGATTAGCTTGTCCAGAAGAGTTTGTCACAGCTGCAAAAGAAGCTCAAATTGCTATTTTACGTTCTCCACTAGCAACTTCACGTTTAGTGGGAGTGATTACTAATTTTTTAGATGAACGTTTAGCTAAGCGAGTTAGCATTCATGGTGTTTTAATGGATATTTATGGCCTTGGTGTCTTACTTCAAGGTGATTCTGGGATTGGAAAATCAGAAACAGCTTTAGAGTTAATCAAAAATGGACATCGTTTAATTGCTGATGATCGTGTTGATGTCTATCAAAAAGATGAATTAACTCTCATTGGTGAACCACCTGAAATTTTAAAGCATTTACTTGAAATTCGCGGTGTAGGAATTATCAATGTTATGAATTTATTTGGTACCAGCTCCGTGCGGGAAATGGTGCAGATACAACTGGTAATTTATTTGGAACAATGGTCTAAGGATAAAACGTACGATCGTTTAGGTAGCGATGATGCGATGATTTCAATCAAAGATGTTAATGTTTCGCAAATTCGTGTCCCTGTTAAAACAGGACGCAATTTATCCACGATTATTGAAGTTGCCGCAATGAATTTTCGTGCTCACACAATGGGCTTTGATGCTACGGAAAAATTTGAACAACGTTTAACGCAACTTATTCAAGAAAACTCAACTTAAAAATAAAAGGAGAGAAAAACTTGTTAGATACCTCACCAATTGCCTTGCGTCTTGGGCCATTTAACATTCGTTGGTATGCTGTTTTAATTGCTTTAGGAATTGTTATTGGTGTCTTTATGGCTTGCAAAGAAGCAAAAAAAGTTGGTTTTGCTTTAGATGCTATTCTTGATTTTGTAATATATACATTACCTTTTTGGTTTTTAGGAGCACGTTTATATTATGTAATATTTAACCTTTCATACTATCTTGCAAATCCTGCGGAGATTTTTGCAATTTGGAATGGAGGTTTGGCCATTTATGGCGGTTTGCTTACAGGAATTGTTTGTCTTTTTGTTTTTTGTAAAAAACGCCACTTATCGTTTTTTAAATTTTTGGATATCTTAGCTCCTAGTGTTCTTTTAGCACAAGTACTAGGGCGTTGGGGCAATTTTATCAACAAAGAAGCATATGGATCAGTAACAACCAAATCTTTCCTGCATTCAACGCTTCATTTGCCATCGTTTATTGTTGAGGGAATGAAGATTGACGGTATTTACTATCAACCTACTTTTTTATATGAATCTTTGTGGAATTTATTAGGTTTAGTTTTAATTTTACTGCTGCGTCATCGAAGAAGTTTTTACCGTGAAGGTGAGATTTTTTGGCAATATGTTGCATGGTATGCATTCGGTCGTTTTTTTATTGAAGGAATGCGCAATGATAGCTTAATGATTTTTGCTCACCTTCGCATCTCACAAGTTTTATCATTTATTTTCTTTTGTCTAGCTGTCGTTTTTGTCTACTTTAAACGAAAGAGAAAGCTTTTTGTATAATGCTCTAATCACAGCAACGGCGAAATCAATCTAGCTAAACTTTCTTTAAAACGAATAATCAGTGAACGAGACTCATATTCTTCTTTTGTGACCACATGATAGTCGGTTTCATCCGCATAAAACGCTTGTCGTGCTTTTTCTGCAAAGTCTTTATTGTAGATTAATGCGTTTACTTCAAAGTCCAGATTAAATGAACGGACATCAATATTGGCTGAACCAATACTTACTATTGCACGATCAATGATTAGTGTTTTAGCATGTACAAAACCTTTTTCGTATGTTTCAACAACAGCGCCATAATTCAGCAACTCTGCAGCAAATGAATAAGTTGCCCAATAAACAAACGGATGATCTGGTTTATTAGGAATTTGTAAACGCACACTAACACCACTCATTAGTGCTGTTTTCAATGCTTCATGAATCGAATTATCCGGAATATAATAAGGCGTTTGAATTAAAATTTCTTTTTGGGCCATATTTATCATTTTTAAATAAACATTTTTGATTTCTTCTTCACTGGAGTTTGGACCGCTAGTTACAATTTGCAAATGCAAATCTCCCCAATCCATTTCTTTGGGGAAATACTTTTCAGGCTTTTTAATCTCATTTGAATGTTGCGAATTCCAATCCATGATAAAGCGATTTTGCAAGGAATACACGCCTTCTCCGGTTAAACGCAGATGGTTATCTCGCCAATAACCAAACTTTGGAGAAAGTCCTAAGTATTCGTCGCCAACATTAAAACCGCCTGTATAAGCAATTTTGCCGTCAATTACAACAATTTTTCGATGATTGCGATAATTGACCCGGAAGCTAAAAATTGGCTTAATTGGAAAGAAGAAAACAACATCTCCCCCTTCATGAATTAACTCACGAAAGTCTTTCTTTTTAACACAATGCGAGCCCCAAGCGTCAAGTAATATTCGCACCTTTACGCTACGTTTTTGTGCTGCTAGTAATTCAGCATAGATTTCTTGGCTCAAACCATCCATTCGGAAAATATAATATTCAAAATGAATATGATTTTTGGCGTTTTTAATATCTTGAATCAAGGCATCAAACTTTTTACGCCCGTCTGTAAATAGTTTTACTTTTGAATGAGATGCGTAATAATTGTTTTCAAAAACGCTCACCATGTGAATCAAACCACGAGCATCCATATTACCAACAGAAGGATTAGGATATTCACCTAAACGCATTTTTTCTTTCTGCTTTGCTAACTCTTCCATCATTCCCATTTTTTTTTGGATCTGCAAGTCAAATAAACGAACGCGACTTAGTCCTCGACCCAACAGTAGATAAAGAAAAAAGCCCACGATGGGAATAAAATTTAAAACTAAAATCCATGCCCATGTGCTAGCAGATGGTTTCTTTTCTCGGAAAACAATCACAATACTTAATAAAATATTTAAAATCAAAATAGAAGTTGAAATATTTTGATGAATAAAATCCCAAATAATTGGCAGATAATGGATCATCTATTTAACCTCTCATAAAATTAATTTCGCCAAAATCGCAAAAATAGGCTGGAGCTTATGTCCAGCCGTAAAAATTATTCTATGCTAAATAGAACAACAAAACAAGTGAGTGGTGAATACGAGATTATCATTACATTATTTAAAATGAAATCATAGTATTTTGTTGGTAATAGCCAATACGCAAAAAAAGCAAAAAAGCGCCGACTTGCCGCGCTAATTGTTAATAAAATTATAATTTTATTTTCTTGTAAATGGATCGCTAGAAATTCCTTTTTTTAGAATTTGCTTAGCATATTCTTGTGCTCCAAAAAGAGAATGATCACGATAATTTCCGCATTCTTTCGCTGAAACAGCAGGAACATCTGCAACTTTGGCGGTAGTTACAAATTTTAAAACATTTGTTAGAGCATCTCGGACAGTAGCTGTATCGTATTCGCCCCATAAAATTAAATAAAAGCCAGTGCGACAACCCATTGGCGAGATATCAATAATTCCTTCTAACTTATCTCTTAATTTAGTAGCTACTAAATGTTCTAAGGTATGAAGAACGCCAGTTGGAATTTCTTCTAAATTGGGCTGCACAAACCGCAAGTCATATTTTGTAATTTTGACATTTTCTTGTTTTTCTTTGCCAGCAATACGAACATACGGTGCTGTTACTTTGGTGTGATCTAGCAAAAAACTTTCAATTTGAGCCATAATACTTCCTTTCCTATTTTTTAATACTATTTCTTAGAACTTGTCTACTATCTCTCTATTGATGAATTTTTTGAGAAATTTTTACGCGTTTCTAGGAAAAAAACGCAGATTTAGTGGTGCTAAATCGAGGCTTTTTGACGAAGAAAAGCAAAAAATTACCAAAAAAGTCGCAATTATGGAGATAGTAGACAGGTTCTTAATGCATCAACTTTGTCCAAACGCTCCCAAGGCAGATCAATATCTGTTCGACCAAAATGTCCATAAGCTGCTGTTTGTCTGTAGATTGGACGACGTAGATCAAGCATTTGAATAATTCCTTCAGGACGTAAATCAAAATTTTCACGAACAGCTTTGATTATTTGATCTTTTGCAATATCACTCGTTCCAAATGTATCAACCGCAATTGAAACTGGATGAGCAACCCCAATTGCATAAGCTAATTGAACTTCTGCTTTCTTTGCAATCCCACTTGCAACCAAATTTTTGGCAATATAGCGTGCAGCGTAAGACGCTGAACGGTCAACTTTTGTTGGATCTTTTCCTGAGAAAGCACCGCCACCATGACGAGCATATCCCCCATATGTATCAACGATAATTTTGCGTCCTGTTAAACCAGAATCTCCTTGCGGTCCACCAATTACAAAACGTCCTGTTGGGTTAATAAAGTATTTTGTTTCTTCATCTAACAACTCAGCTGGAACAACAGCGGCAATTACTTTTTCATGAAGATCCTTTTTAATTTGTTCTAATGAAACGTCAGAATCATGTTGTGTTGAAATAACAATCGTATCCACTCGCACAGAATGACCATTTTCATCATATTCGACAGTTACTTGTGATTTGGCATCTGGGCGCAAATAAGGTAGTTCTCCAGATTTACGCAGCTTAGTTAAACGCCGTACTAAGCGATGACTTAAAGCAATCGGCAAAGGCATAAACTCTGGTGTTTCATCAATAGCAAAGCCAAACATT
>JAIRNX010000115.1 GCA_031257815.1 Lactobacillales bacterium | reverse complement strand
AACAGGCTCTAAGAAGTTATTAAGCAAGGAGTATTTTTGTGAGAGCAATTGTAGATGAAATGAATGAAGTAGAAAAGATTATTGTTTTAGATTATGGCTCACAGTATAATCAATTAATTACACGCAGAATCCGTGAATTTGGTGTCTTTTCAGAGTTGTTAAGTCATAATATTTCAGCAGATGAAGTGCGCAGGATCAAACCTCTTGGCATTATTCTTTCAGGTGGACCAAATTCGGTATATGACAAAGGCGCTTTTGGAATTGATCCTAAAATTTTTGAGCTAGGCATTCCTATTTTGGGAATTTGCTATGGTATGCAGTTAATTGCATACAACTTAGGTGGTAAGGTTGAGCCAGCACTAAATCGTGAGTACGGTAAAGCCGTTTTAAAAGTGATAAATGATAACGCTGCATTGTTTAAAAATACACCCAAAGAGCAGCAGGTGTGGATGAGTCATGGGGATTTAGTTACAGAGGTTCCAGCCGGTTTTGAAGTGGTTGGTGTCTCAAAAGATTGTCCCATTGCGGCAATGCAGGATGTGAGGCAAAATTTTTATGGCATTCAATTTCATGCAGAGGTGCGTCATTCGGAGTATGGAAGCAAAGTGCTGCGTCACTTTGCTTTTGATGTTTGTCAGGCGTCTGGCAGCTGGTCAATGAAGAATTTTATTGAACTGCAAATTGAGAAGATTCGTAAAAAAGTTAAAGATCGCAAAGTTTTACTCGGCTTGTCCGGCGGCGTGGATTCATCGGTTGTTGGCGTATTACTGCAAAAAGCAATTGGCAACCAATTAACTTCCATTTTTGTTGTTCATGGATTATTGCGCAAGGGCGAGGCCGAACAAGTGATGGACACTTTGAGTGGTAAGTTTGGATTAAACATTATTAAAGTGGATGCAAGTGAGCGTTTTTTAAGCAAGCTTGTTGGTGTAAGTGATCCAGAGAAAAAACGCAAAATCATTGGAAATGAGTTTGTTTATGTCTTTGATGACGAAGCCTCCAAACTAAAAGGCGTCGATTTTTTAGCGCAGGGAACACTTTATACTGATGTGATTGAGTCAGGTACAAAAACCGCGCAAACGATTAAATCACATCATAATGTTGGTGGTTTGCCTAAAAAGATGCAGTTTGAGTTGATCGAACCGCTTAATACTTTATTTAAAGATGAAGTACGTGCCTTGGGGACGCAACTTGGGATGCCGGATGAAATTGTATGGCGTCAACCATTTCCTGGTCCTGGACTTGCCATTCGCGTAATGGGCGAGATTACAGAAGAAAAATTAGCGGTGGTGCGTGAGTCAGATGTCATTTTACGGGATGAAATTGCGTTAGCTGGTCTTGATCGCGATATTTGGCAATATTTTACCGTGAATACAGGCGTGCGCTCTGTGGGTGTAATGGGCGACACTCGAACATATGATTACACTTTAGCCATTCGTGCTATTACTTCTATTGATGGGATGAGTGCAGACTTTGCTCGCATTCCTTGGGATATTTTGCAAAAGATTTCAGTGCGAATTGTGAATGAAGTAAGTCATGTCAATCGAGTGGTGTACGATATTACTTCTAAACCGCCAGCAACAGTTGAGTGGGAATAATTTTTAATTGAATCTATATGGAGGAAAAATGAATGGCCAAAACTTTTGAAGAATCACTTAGTGAGCTGGAGACACTTGTTAGCAAATTAGAACAAGGAGAGGTTCCGCTAGAAGAAGCATTAACCACTTTTCAACAAGGGATGAAACTAAGTAAAGAGTTAACAGATACTTTAAAAAAGGCTGAAAAAACTTTAGCTAAAATTATGAATGAAGAAGGTTTAGAAATCCCTTTTGAAGAAGGTGAATAGATTTGAAGCAAACGCTTACGGATTTTCAAAATCATTATCGATTACTAATTGATCAAACTCTTTTTAAACTGGTGAAAACATTAAAGACTCCTAAACTTTTAAAAGATGCTATGATCTACTCGCTTACAGCCGGGGGCAAACGCACTCGTCCAATGCTTACGCTTGCTGTTCTGACTTCTCTTAATCAAAAAATCAACGAAGAGATTTTAAAAATGGTCAGCGCTGTTGAACTAATCCACACATACTCACTAATTCATGATGATTTGCCGGCAATGGATAATGATGATTTCAGACGAGGCAAGTTAACCAATCATAAAGTTTACGGTGAAGGAATGGCGATTTTAGCAGGAGATGCTTTACTAACGCTAGCTTTTCAAGTTTTAACGCAGAATACTTCGAATGAAAAACTAGGATTTGAGCTGGTAAAATTACTTGCAAAAGTTGCTGGAGCGATTGGAATGGTTGGTGGTCAAGTACTAGATATTCAGGGTGAAGGACAGCGTTTGCCAATAGAACAAATGCAAAAAATGCATCACCTAAAAACGGGTGCCTTGCTTTTTTATGCAGTAGAGTCAGGCCTTTTGATCATGCAGTTTTTAGACCAAAAACAAGGTAAAGTGATTAATGAGCAAATTAAAAAACACTTTCTAATTTATGCAGAAAGTTTTGGGCTTGCGTTTCAAATCCGAGACGATATCTTAGATATCACCAAAACTACGGAAGAATTAGGAAAAACAGCCGGCAAAGATATTGCAATGGAAAAAAGCACTTATCCATTACTTTTAGGGTTAACAGGAGCAAAAGACGCTTTAATACAAGAGATTACAAAAGCTAGTGAAGCTATTGCATCCGTAGAAAAAACACAACCCATTTTTAATAGTAAATTACTGCAGCAATTTGTGCAGACTTTGAAAGTAGAGGCAACATAGTGAAAAAAGAACGGGTAGATATTTTGACGGCAAAGCAAGGTTTATTTTTCCACCCGTGAAAAAGCCGCTTATTTTCGCGATCAAATAAGACAATTGCAAGAAATAAAAGATAAAAAAATAACTGATCAAAATACTCCAATCATTACCGAAAAAGAAATAAAAGCCCTTGTAGAATAAAAAACAGGTATTCCTGTTGGAGAACTTAGAACCTGTTAAGCTTCTTTCAAATTCCATCTCACGGACACCCTTGCTGAAGCGCTATACACTTTCCGTTACAAGGACGTGTTTGAAACGGGGTTTACCCTTGCTGGGCAAACAAAAAAATGTAATTCTTATACATCTAATTGTTTAAGGAGGGCTATTAGAACCTGTTAACGATCTCCATAATTGCGACTTTTCTGGTAATTTTTTGCCTTTTGTAAGAAATTTTGCTTTCAAAATTTCTTTTATCCAGTAACCTAGAAATCGTATTTCTAGCGTCAAAAAGCCTCAATTTAGCACCGCTAAACCTGCGTTTTTTTCCTAGAAATGCACAAAAATTTCTCAAAAAATCCATCAATAGAGAGATCGTTAACAGGTTCTTATAAAAACGATCTATTTTCTTAAGCAAGTAAAGTTAATAGACCATTTTATTTACAATTTTTCTTCAATTGCAGACCAAGCTTCGTTTTTACCAAATTTTGTTTCAGCTGAAAAAACAACAAACGTATCTTTTTGATCAAAAGACAAGACACGCTTGACGATTTTTTCATGTTTTGCCCATTTACTGCGTGGCATTTTATCAGCTTTTGTAGCTACTAAAATCACGGGTATTTCGTAGTATTTCAAAAATTCATACATTTGCCTATCTTCTATTGTTGGTGAATGCCGCAAATC
>JAIRNX010000106.1 GCA_031257815.1 Lactobacillales bacterium | reverse complement strand
TTACAAAAAGTAAGTCTGGTTATTGATGATGAAGAACAATTTAAAAATGCGTGGATATTAGCAAAAAAATTCGGCATGAATTTATTAAAAATTTTTTGATATTTTAATATTCGATTCTTCTCCCCTCCACAAATATCAGTTACTGAATTTGTGAGGAGTGCGTGGGAAGTTTCATCATAATAAACTTGCAGCAAATTTATAAAAATGCTACAATTTCGAAGGTTTAATTTTTCGTATATTTTTTTCTACTCCTGTTTAGAAAAAAGTGAGCGAGAAGTTAGCTTGCTGACTGTAATTGTCGCTGGACGTATGAGCCCGATAGTTGCAGCTTTTTATTTTGATCAAAAAGACTTTCTTAATTTCCGAGAAGGTCTAATTAATACCTCCGGAACAATTTAACAATATTTTTTCCACACTCACCATGCCACGAAAAAATTTAATACATTCCAAAAAGCAATCCAAAAATTTAGTACCCATCTTAGAGCCTGTTAACTTGTTTCTTTATGGATGAATTGCGTTTATCAAATTGTAATCAAGTAAAGCTTGAACAATCGTAAGAAAGGAGGTAGGTCTTTTGACAATGTATCAAATATTATTTAAAAGATTTTGCAAAAAAATGCAAGCGATTACTTCATATTGATTAATCCCCGTCATTTTTTTCAAAGATAAAAATTGTATAGAAAATTACCCAAAGTCAAATCTTTTTTATTTTTTGAAAAGAAAATGAATCTCCTTAAAGTTCTCATTTCTATTTATTTTTCCACCTTTGTGAATAACTAAATGCAAATTTGATTATAAGGCTATGTGTAAAATATTACCCATTTGTCATTTTTCAATCTTAATTTTATAAAATTAAGACATTATTAACCAAGTTGATAGATTTATTATGGGGGGATATGTTTGAGGCAAAGCAAGGGCGGGAAAAAATTACGTAAAAGTAAAAAAGTATGGATTGTTATTGCTGTTACATCCGGTGTGATGTTTTTAGCAAATTCAGTACTGGCGCATCAAACCGGGCAAAGTTTATTTTCGCATGTTTGGCGTGTTGTGGGGAATGTGACAAATCAGTTGATAAGTTTTATTCATGAGGAAGAGGAAGACAAGCTTGATAGTTCAACACACCATCATAGAATTAAAAGCAAGTCAGATGATTCTCAGCAAAGTGATCCGCAAAAAAGAAAACCGGAAGATTCAAGAATAGAAGTTGATCCAGATCCGATGTTTTTAAGTACAGTTGGCGGCTTAAGAAACGGGTTTGCGTTTTATGATGATTTGCAAGTAGGTTTACAACAACCAGTAGTAAGGGTAGGGCCGCTTGTGGATGAGTTAGAGGAGTCGTTAGAGGAAGTAATACCTAGCATAGTTGAGACTGTGAAAATTGTTAAACCGGCTAGACCAGCAATTGTTCAAAAGCAACCTAGAGAATTGTCACAAGTGCCAAAGTCAGCTGAAACAAATGATCGCCCAGATGATAAAATGGTAGAACCAGTTAAAAAGCCGCGTAGAACAAGAAAAGGAAAACCAGAGAAAGTTTATAGTCATCAAGAAATTTTATCGCAGCAAATGGTAAGAAAAGAGCACTTTTTTGGTGAGATGTGCATGCAAGATTTTAGTGATGTTGTGGTTGATCCTAGTCAATGGCAGTTGCTTGGTTCAGGCGCTTTCGGAAATGTTTATAAAGCGTCGATCAAAGGTTTGGATGTGATTGTTAAAACAGGAATTAGTGGAGATAATAGTTGCTTAGATCAGGAGTGGGAAGCTTCTGAATCATTAAGAATATCAGCTGAAGCAAAAATAAAATCAGCATTACAGAGCAAATCCGGAGAAGGTTTAGCTGAATTTCAAGGTTTTAGCGGCATAGTTCTTGTTATCGGTAGATTGCCTGATGATTCTATTGTTCAACAAAGGATTGCAGGATGTGATCTACGAAAAGCAGTTGAAAATCCAAAAGTTAGTTCTTTTTATCGAGAAGAAGATGGTTTTCCTAAAGATTTATTAACACCAAAACAAATGGCTTTACAATTTGCTATGCAGGTTATGGCAATTCATGAAGCTGGTAAAGTTCATTGTGATCTTAAAGCTCCGAACTGTATGATAGATGAAGAAGGCTACTTACATATAATTGATTTAGGTAATTTGCGAGATGTTGGATCCAGAATGCCATTACCGGATAATTTATCCAAAAATTTGGCACCAGAAATTCAAACAAGATGGGAGCTATTAGGAGAGTTAGGCGAAAGAAATGGAAATAGTGATTTAAGTAACGAGCTAGATGAGTTACGTTTGGAATTACGGAGAATGCGAAGAAGGAAGGCTTTTGAAGAGCAGTTGGCTGAAAAGCAAAGGCAAATTGATGAGTTAAATAGGCAATTTGAAGAATCCCCTAGTAGAAAAGAAGAAAAGGAATTAGAGCAGGAAATTAATGAATTTAAAGCTGATTATGCTTACGATATTTATACAGGGGGAACCGTTTTTCCAGAGCTTTTTTATGGAACAGCCGGCAAAGATATGGCTCAACAATTTTGGGAAGGTTCTAAAAGATATCGTCACGCAATAGATGGTTTGAATTTTGATGGGCGTGTAGGTTATTTTAGTGAACAAGTTAAAGAGTTAGAAGATCAGATGAGTGCTGCAACTGGCTCTTCATATGGACTTCCATTTGTTCAACAATTTTCAGAGCTAATGGCAGGTGTGATGGCTCCTGAACCTGAAGAACGACCTAATGCAAAAGAAGTTGCTTTAAAATTAATGGAAATAAATGGCATTTCAACAAAAGAAGAATCTCATGAGCTGGGCTTAGCAGCTTAGCAATTAATAAGGAAGAGCTAGATTTTGCTTTTAAGCAATTTAAAATTTTAGCCGATCAAAAAAAGTTATCTCTGACACTGATGTGATCATCCCCCAAAATGCCAAACCAACTAAAGCTGCTCCCATTTTTTTCATTTTCATATCCTTCCTTGCTCAGATAATCTTTTTATTCAATTTTCAATGTAATTTTAAAAATCTGCTTCATCGGAATTTCTGGCCAAACCTGCTACACCGTGTAACCCATCGATAAAAGTAACATCTTCGTTTGCTAGAGCAAAATCAAAAAGTTGAACATTCTCAATAATTCTGTCTTTATGGACAGATTTTGGTAACGGAAGATAGCCTTTTTGTAAACTCCAGCGTAGCACTATTTGCGCAATTGATTTATGATATTTCTCTGCCAATGTTTTTAGGTTTTCTATTTTAAAAATATTTCCTGTACCAAGTGGTGAATATGCTTCAGTTAAAATATTATGCTCTTTATTATAGCGAACAATTTCTAGCTGTTGATCACTTGGATTAACAAAAATCTGGTTGACTTGGGGCGAAATTTTCGCTGTTTTCAGCAAAGCATCGATATGATGCGGATGGAAGTTAGAAACACCAATAGCGCGAATAAGTCCAGCCTCTTGAGCTTCTTCCATTGCCTTCCAAACTTCAGCATTGCGTTTTTCCCAATTTGGTCTGATTTTCTTAGGATTTGGCCAATGGATCAGGTATAAGTCCAAATAATCAACAGCTAGTTTTTCCAAAGATGTTTGGATCGCATGTTTTGCATCTTCGTATGTTAAGACATCATTCCAGAGTTTCGTTGTTAAAAAAATTTTTTCTCGTGGAGCTTCTGATTTTTTAATTCCGCGACCTACAGACTCTTCATTTTTATAAAAAGATGCGGTATCAATATGGCGGTAACCGTTTTTTAAAGCAATTTGAACAACATTTTCTGCAACATCTCCATCAGGAGTTTGCCAAGTTCCAAAACCAATAACAGGAATTTCAACGCCACCAGCTAATTTATAAGTCTTTGTTAAATTCATATCAGTCTACCTACTTTTTTCGTTGTAATTGAGTTACAATCATCTTTTTTTCTGTTTGAAGCTTTCTAATTTTAGCAATTGCATTGCTCATTTATTAAAGTTGAACATTAAATTGTTCTTTAAATTCATCGTTTTCCTCCTAATTTAATTTATTTTTTTTGAATAACTAAAGTTTACTTTAATCAAATTGCTATAGTCAATTTTTAAGAATTTGTTAACGATCTCTTTTTCTCAAATTTTACGAGAAAAAGAGATTTTTTCGTTTATTATTTAAAAGTTTTTAATTACTTCTTTCTCCTACTTTATATCCCAAATACTTTGCTACAATAATCGCCAGAAATTTGGGAATTTTTAAAATATTGCCAGATTTAAGATAATATTTTATTTCGTCAACTATATACTTACAGCCTTCACTTTCATTAGTGCCAAAATGAGATAGTAATTCTTTATATTTTTTATTAAAGCGACCTGCTGCTTTAAAACGACGATATTCCTCCAAAAGAGAATAGTTATGTTGATGATAAACAACAGCTTTTGCTGTATAGCCTACGGTATAACCCTTTAAAATAGTCTGTACTGCCATGTATTGATCTTCTGCAAAATCAATGGCTTCCGGAAAGTTTCCTAAAGCTTGCGCAATTTTGACATTGTACACGACAAAAGCATCTGATTGAAAAATAGTTTTAATTCCCAATGGACCAATTGAGCCTTGTGATTTTACCATATCGTAATCAGGATAGTTAAACTTACGCGAACGCGCTTCATAAAGTGTGCCGATTTTTTCATTTACAAGTTGTCGACCATATGCCGAAGCCATTTTTTGATGACTATCAATAAACTCTACTAAATTTAAAAACGCATTATCAAAAGGTTGAATATCTTGTGTTCCCATTACGACATAATCACAGTTGCTTAACTCATCCAAACCACGCTTGCGCACGCGACCATGAGTAAATTCGACTTTTTTGATGACTTGGACTTTAAAATTTGCATCATGCAAAAGTTTGACCGTATTATCAGTGGATTCACTATCGATGGCCAGCTTTTGATCAAAGAGCTTACCTGAGCGTTTTATTTGTTCAAGCAAAAATTTAATTTTTGTTTCGCCATTAAGCGTTGGTATAAATAAACCAATCTTTTTTCCTTTATACATAAATTTTATCCTTTGAAAAAATTTGTTTAATATGCCCCGTCTCTTTCTAAAACTTTTTTTAAAGTTTTAGAAATAATAAGCATATCAAATTTGAATGAACGCTTAGCTAAGTAACTTAACTCAACATCAACACGATCAGGATACATAATATTACTTCTCCCACTTACTCCCCATAAACCGGCAATACCAGGTTTCATCGAAAAGAAAATTTCAGCTTTATCTCCATATTATTTGATTTCTTCAGTAATAATTGGTCTTGGGCCTACCATACTCATATCTCCTCTGATAACATTAATAAACTGAGGAAATTCATCAATACTGGTTCGACGCAAAAAGCGTCCTAGTTTAGTAATTCGCGGATCTTCATTAGGCGGCAGTTTATAATCATTAGCGATATATTTTTGATAAAATTTGGGATTAGCCTTTAAAACATCTTCAGCGTCCATTCTCATCGAACGAAACTTATAAATTGAAAAAAGCGATCCATCCACACCATAACGACGCTGTTTAAATAAAAGCGGCCCCTTATTCTCTCCAAAAGAATACGGAATTATTAGTAATAAATAAATGATAAAAAAGACAACTAAGCCAACGCTGCCTAAAACTAAATCAATACTGCGTTTTAATAAAAAATATAGTGGATTCACATGGCGAACTAATACTTGTTTTTGTTGAAATAATTTTTCCATTTTTTCAGGATCAAAACGAAGGTTATAAACTTCAAGCACTACAGCTACAAAATAGCCTAAAAGCGCACCAAAAAACAGACTAAGTGCTGTAATTCTTTTCCAGGCAGAAGGGATAATTCTTACTTCACTAGGCTTTTCTACTTCAATGTCGGCAACTTTACCTCGCACAACTTTGGCAATAGCTTGCGTTAACTTCAGTGTTTCTTTGCGGCTTTGTGTTTGCAATAAAAGATTTGCATAATCTTTTGCTGAAACTCTTTCTATCATTAAACGACGTTGTACGTTATCAATAGCTTTAGGCGTTACCTTTTGATTTGCACTTTTAAGCGCTTCAATAATCCATTCATCTTTTTCTAGCAAATAATAACGAACTTCATTAATTTTATTAATAGCTTCTGCTGAAGGAAGATTTTGAAAAAAAATTGGTGAATATGAACGGTACTCTTCACTAACCAGCACTTTAGAATAAAGAAATCCTAGTCCACTCATCATGGCCATAACCAAAAAAATGAGGCAAAATCGTTTTTTAATCAATCGTATAAGTTCATTTAAACCAAAAGTGATAATCATAACTAGATCCTTTGCAAATATTTATTCTTTTAATGGAGCAAGAATATCCAATTGTTGTTTTAATAAATCTTTTGCAACCAAGATAAAAAAAGCCACTAAAACATAACTTAAGCCACGCCAATCAAATAATAAAAAACTCGCAGGAATTAAAAAGATTAAGCCAAAAAAGAATAAATCATCCACTGTTTGATAAAGAATAATTTTTTCTGGATTTAGCTTTGCTTCACACATACGATCAATTAAAATAGTAAAATCTAACTTTGCTCGTATAATATAAAACAATACAGGCAGCATTATAATTAAACCAAATTGTGAGAACCACGCTAAAATAGTATTTAATGCTGGCATTTGATTATTGGCCAAATAAATTTGAATATTCGTTAGAGAGTTACTATATTTTTCTGGTGCTGCAACAATTGCATAGGGACTGGAAAAATCATAGCCAACACCAATTAACGGATGATGTAAAAATACACGAAATAAAGCAATTGCAGACGCTGTGCGATTTGCTCCTCCTAAATTAATAGTTGCACCAGGAAGGACGTAAACTAAAGCAACTCCCAAACCAACCAAACTTGCAAAAATCGCCCCTTCTTTATAAAAAATCTGGGTATGGCTGTTTTTTTTGATAAAAGTGATAGAAATCACAAAAATAATACTTAAACCACCAAAAACCAGACTAGCTAAAGTTTGAATGGCGATCATTAATAAAATAATCACCCCTAATAAAGTAAGACACATTATCTTGCTTTTATTTTTATTTTTCACTAAAGCGAAGTCATTTTTTAAGGCTGCAAGTAAAAAGGGAATGACAATAATAGCTAAACGAATGGCTACATCCCGCCCTTCAGGATCTAGACCGTTTGGCCGCGCAAATTGCGTAAGATACTGAACCGTTGAAGTTAAATAATTAGGATTAATCGATTCACTATAACCACCTTGCGCAAAATTGCAGCCAATAAATTCAACAACACTTTTCAACCAGCCTGTTTGGATAAAAATAAGCTGAATAACTAATAAACTTGATAAAAAAAGTCCATAAAAAAAGAAACCTTTTAAAAATTTATTAATCTTAGCATCTTGATCCAAAATATTTTTTAACACCAAGTAAACAATTAAAAAATAAAAAAGCAAAAAAATAAATTGAAAATATTTTTCAAAAACACCTATCCCAGTTAAAGGGAATGCTAAAATAGTCCGCATAGTAGCAAAGCCCTGCGAAACCAACGTAATCAATAAAAAAAACAAAATACCACTGGTAATAGATAAATTAAAATTGCGTTTTCGCTTTACTATTAAATAAATAAAGTAAACGGTAAAAAGCACAGTGGGAATTGGCTGAAAATAATCAGGTAAAAAGTTTATTACATGTTTACCTAATAATGAAATCGGTAGTAATAATATCTCCATACCTCTAACCCGCTCTCTAAGAACCTGTCTACCGTCTTTCAGTGGATGAAATTTTTGAATAATTTTGTGCAATTTTAGGCAAAAAACGTAGGTTTAGTGGTGCTAAATCGAGGCTTTTTAACGACAAAGTGCAAAAAATTAGCAAAAACTTTCGCCGCTATAAGATGGTAGGCAGGTTCTAAAGTAAACTTTAAAAATCCTTTGCAAATAATAGCATATTTATAAAATGAAATAAAAAATCCTTTGATTGTGCAGAAATTATATTAGAGTCTGTTAACAGTTTCTTAGCCCTCCTTGGCAAAAGATATATAGATTTTACGATTAATCGACTATATAATGAGCTTTATAAACGGAGAGTGATCTAATGCACGCACATATCATTGTTGATATCCCTGCATTTCAAACAAATCAACCATATACATATTTAATTCCTAAAAAATTTGAAAAAGTTTTAATTATCGGAATGCGTGTAAGTGTCCCTTTTGGGAAAGGCAATCGACTAATTCAAGGCTTTGTGGTCGATATTTTCCATAAAGATATTCCCCCAGCTTATGAAATAAAAGAAATCCAAACAATCTTAGATTTGACTCCTGTTTTAAATCAAGAGTTATTGCAATTAGCAGATTATATGAC
>JAIRNX010000031.1 GCA_031257815.1 Lactobacillales bacterium | reverse complement strand
GCAGATAGTTTAAAACGAGTGCGCGGGCGTCGTGGACTTGATATTTTAAACTCTTTACAGCAAGAAGATGATATAACGCTTGAAATGTATGAAGGAGATTTTGAAAATACCAAAGAAGTCGATACAAAACTGCTAAAATTGGCAAAAATGTTAGATGGCGTTGTTGTGACTAATGATTATAACCTCAATAAAGTAGCTGAATTTCAAAATATCCCTATCTTAAATGTTAATGAACTGGCCAATGCTGTTAAATCAGTGGTCATCCCCGGTGAAACAATGAAGGTTTCTGTAGTTAAAGAAGGCTCAGAACGTGAACAAGGCGTAGCTTATCTTGACGATGGAACGATGATTGTTGTCGAAGATGGCAAATATTTTATGAATGAAGAAATTAAAGTTATGGTAACCAGCGTACTGCAAACGGCTGCTGGTCGTATGATTTTTGCTCGTCCTAATCATGCTCGTCGAGGAATTCCCGATATAAAAAAGCAAGGAGTAACTAAATGAAATACACATTAATTCTTTTGGCGGCAGGCGAAGGTACTCGTATGGGTACAGATAAAAATAAAATTTTTATTAAGTTTCATGGAGTTCCCATTATTAAAAGTGTTGTGAAATTTTTTTTAAAAGATCCAGATTGTAAACGCATATTGATCGTAACCAAAAAAAGTGAGCAAAAGAGACTTCAAATCTTGCTGAATGACTTGGACGATTATAAAGTTGAATTTGTCATAGGTGGCAAAGAACGGCAAAACTCTGTCTACAATGCAACTCAAATGCTGAAAGATGAAAAATTTGTAATGATCCATGATGCTGCTCGCGCTTTTGTTACCACAGAAGAAATAGCAAAACTAAAACAAGCTCTGGAAGACTCTAAAGTTGCGCTTTTAGGAGTTCCTGTTAAAGATACGATTAAACAGGTCGATACTAACGAAAATGTTGTAGCAACTATTCCACGAAAAAATTTATATCAAGCACAAACGCCACAAGCGTTTTGCGCTAATATTTTAAAGGAAGTGCAAAATAAAGCTTATCAAGAAGGCTTTGTGGGAACAGATGATGTTTCCTTAGTGAAAAAATTTTTGCCAAATGAGTCGATCAAAATGGTTATGGGCAGCTATGAAAATATTAAAATGACAAATCCTTTTGATGTAGAGGTAGGCAAAGAAATTTTCAGGAGACGTTTTCAAGATGGCCATGAAAAATAATATCTACATGCATTTGACGTGGTTTTTCTATAAATTTTCTTAATTTTTCTTACTTCATGTATTATAATTAATTGAGGGATGTGTAATTGTCTAATCTACACATAAAAGGCTACATTGTTTTGTTGAATGGGGTAAATTAGAAAAGAGGTGGTTATTATGGAGTCAATTATTAAAGATGATGATATAAATGTTCGTACTAATAAAGAATTGCACAAAAAAGTATTGTCAATTTTAAATGATTTATCACTTGATATGACAACAGCTATCAATATTTACTTAAATCAAATTGTTATTCATCAAGGTCTGCCTTTTGAAATTTCTCTTCAAAGTAAACAAAACAGCCAGTTTGATGATTATGATAAAGGAGTAGCTTATGCTCAATTTTTGGAAGAAATGAACAAAGTGAATGATACTGATACACAGTGGTTTTCTTTTATTTTGCTTCAATTTGGTTCACCACAGACATCACAAAAGAATTAGTAAGGAAATTTTTCAAAAAATATCTTCTTTAAAATAATATGCAAAAAGTGGTCAACTTATTTATGGATTGAATGGTAAGCCGACAAATTATAGATTGCTTGTTTATAAAAATTATATTATTGTTTATAGAGTTAGAGAGAATATTGAAGGTATGAGAATGAATGATGAAACAATCGTTAGAATCAGGAGGTTGAAGATGGCTACTATAAAAATTGATATGGATGATGATATCAAAAAGGCAGCTGATGATCTTTTTTTAGAGCTTGGTTTGGATATTTCAAGTGCAGTAAAAATATTTATTTCTGTTGCACTTAAAGAAGAGGGATTACCCTTTATGGTGAGAAAGCATAGATATAACGTTGAAACATTAGAAGCAATGGATGATGTTCGTTTACATCGTAATTTAAAAGGACCGTTTAATACAGCAGGAGAAGCTATGAAAGCGATGCTGGAGGATTGAATGTTAAAGATTGAATTTACTTCCAAGATGAAACGTGATGTTAAGCGGATGCAAAAACGAGGTTGCAGTTTAGCTAAGCTTGAAGAGGTTCTTAATCTTTTAGTTGAACGTAATCCGTTGCCGTTAAAAAATAGAGATCATCAACTTAAAGGTGGTAAAAAGGATTTTAGAGAATGTCATATTGAACCTGATTGGTTACTGATTTACAAAGTTTCTGAAGATAGACTTATTTTATCTGCTATTCGAACAGGGACACATTCTGATTTATTGGATATGTAAGAAGAAATCGATTATATGATATGGCGAAAGAGTTGCTTTTGATGGAAATAAACTCTCAAGAGATTCAGGTGATCACCAATTTTTTGATGTTTTATAAGGGGTGAGTATATGAATACTGAACGTTTAGATTTAACTTCTTTTCAAAAAGCGGTTTCTGCTTTATCAAAAAGCGTGGAAGTTTTTCAACGTTTTTCTGATAAAAATTTCACAGAAGATGAATTGGATATTGTCAAGGCAGGCGTAATTCAGCACTTTGAATTTTGTTATGAGTTGTGTTGGAAGTTTATGAAACGTTGGTTAGAGATGAATGTAAGTCCTGATGTTGCTGATGGTGTAACCAGACGAGAGCTCTTTCGTTTCAGTGCTGAGAATAAACTTTTGAAGAATGTCGATGAATGGATGGTTTTTCATGGTGCGCGGGGTCGCACTTCACATACATATGATGAAACTGTTGCAGACGAAGTTTTTGCAGTTGCAATGGATTTTTTATAGCTATTCCGATTTAAAATAAGCTGTAATAGCATCCTGAATTGTTAAGTAATTTTTAGAATTCAAACGCAACCAATTTTTTAAATTTGCCCATAGTTTTTCAATTTTATTT
>JAIRNX010000124.1 GCA_031257815.1 Lactobacillales bacterium | reverse complement strand
TATCAAAACAGACTTATGGGGCAAGTTTAGAGCTGAATTGCAAGATCAAGAAAGTCTTGTTGTTGTAATCCAAAGTAATTTTGGTGTTAATGGTGCTAATATGGAACTTCGCCCACAGTGGGTATTTGCTGAGCATGTTCCTGAAATAGGAATTCTTCCTGGAGCAGCTCAAAACGAACATACTCCTCATACTCAATTTAAATTATTTGCTAATGTAAATATGGATGCAATAGTTTTCGGTCCAGGTAATGGCGTTGTTTCTAACCCTATTCGTTACGATCAAGAAGAAGTAAGTTTTCATGATCAAATTGTCCCCCTAAGGGATGAACGTGATAATATCCGTAGGGATGATGAAGGTAATATTATTCATATTGGTGGTTGGTATCAAACATTATCTCCCGATAATCTTCATCTTGGTTTTAACAATGATAATCAATGTCGCGCAGTTTTATCTTACGTTGATTTTAATGCAGGATTACTTGGTGATATTAATCACACACCGGTTGAAGCTCAAGCTATTCCAAAACAGCTTACGCTAAATATATTAATCCCTAATGTTGCTCCTCGTAGTGGTTGGGATGAATTTGTTCGTGGAGCAAATCATGGTTATGACATTGCCAGTATTTTTCTTAATATGTATAGGCAATATTACATTTCAAGAGAAGTTATGCATTATTTATTAGGATTTAATGAGGCTGTGCTTGATTCGGTTCTAGCCATACCAACAGCTCCGATCATTCTTACTCCTTTGCGTGGTGCTGGGGGAGGAAGGCATACAGATCCACCGCCACATGTAAATCCCGATCCTGATCCAATACTTACGACTACTTCTTTGCAACCCGTTGTTACATCAATATCTCCTGTGTCGGTTAACGCATCTACTTCAGTAACACCAAGCCCGAGCCTTAGAACACCTTCAAGAACCTGGCAAAGACCCCTCCCTCCCCTGCCTGCGCTCACTCCTCAGTTTGAAATGTCTTCTGGCATTCCTAATGATGAAGAGCTTTTAATAGTGTATCGGCTTTTTAATCCCAATGATGGTGGTTTTCATCATTATACGATGAATAGAGCTGAAGTTGATTATTTGGCTTCTATTGGTTGGCGTGATGAAGGCGAAGCCTTTAGGTGTAGCAGTCAAGGTGTACCTGTTTATCGAGTTTATAATCCAAATAGCGGAATTCATCATTTTACAGTGAATGAAAATGAAAAAAATCTTTTAATTTCATTGGGTTGGCATGATGAGGGAATTGCTTGGTATGCCAGAACAGAAGGAAGGTTTCCTGTTTATCGGATATATAATCCTGGAAATGGTGAGCATGTTTGGACGACAAATTATGCTGAGGTTGAAAATGCCGTTGCTCATGGTTGGCGCTTTGAAGGTATTGCTTGGTATATGTGATGTGAAACTTTAGGATTGCAAAAACCAACTGTGTAGGTGCCCAAATTGTCACTACACAGTTGGTTTTTGCAATCTCTTTTTATACTTCTTTTAATAGCTGCTGCGCATGTTTTCGTAACGCTTTTAGTTGATCCAAAGGATCTGCATTATCATCTTGGGATGATGAATTTTCATGATTTGTTGCATCTTCTTTGGCGTTTTCTTCAGCGTTCACCAAAATTTGCTCAGGATCTTTTTTAGAAGTAATAAGAGGCTCAACTTCTCGCCCATCTTTTGCATGAGAAGCACTTACATTTTGCTCCGTCACTTGAACAGCATCTGCATTAAGCGTTGGGACTGTTTCAAATTTTTTATTTTTTTCTTGCTGTAAAGTTTTTTTCTTGAATCTGCGCTTAGCATGAAGTCTTCCAATTAGATATCCCAAGATTAACGCAGCACTTCCAACCACAATTGCTTCTATTAAAATACTCATCATCGTTCTTCCTTCATTATCTTCCTGCTTTTCATCATCGACAGAACTCTTTTCAGAACGTTTTGGAATAGGCAAAGTAAATTCACGATAAATTTTATCATGATATTTTTTTTGATCTAAATCAACTTTACCAATCGTTAATGGATCGATCTCAACTCGCACCTGTCCTTTTTTATAACTGGTTAACGCAGAAATCTCATCCAAGTAAATGCTCAACTCTCCGGATTTATTTGTCGAATAATTTTTAGTATAGATCCGTTTATCCTCAACATAAAAATTTCCTTTTACACTAACTTTATTTTGCGAATTATCTGCTTTATAAATAGGTGCAAACACTTCTTTTTCTTCCTGAATAAGATAAACAACAACTTTTAAAGTATTTTTTACATCATCTTGCGTATCATAAACAAAATCTAACCTTACACCTAATAAATCATTCGGTTTTACTTTTGAAGTACTTGTATTTTCAGCTTGTGTTGAAGCAGAATAATCAGCTAAAACTTTCATTCCATTTGTGAATATTAAAGAAAAAAACAATAAGCTTGTTAATATTGTCAAACTAAATTGCTTATTCATTTTTCTCGACGCCTTTCCTTTCTATTAAGTGACGCTCTTTATCTTTTAAATCAGCTAAGCGAGTAATAAATTTTTGATTTATTTGTGCCATTTTTAGCAATTCATTATACAATTTATTTTTTTCTTCACTTAGAGTATTTAAATATTTTTCTTCTTCATGTGCTTTGATCTGAGCTTGATCTTTTAAAACTTTTTCTCTAGCTAATTTCTTGGCTTGCACAAACATATCAGCCATTTCTTCTTTAGAAAACATTTGCTGCTTTATAGAGATTAATTGCTCTTTTAGTTTTTGCTTTTCTTTTTTTTGTTGAAGTAAAGCCTGCTTACGAATAGCTAAATCATTTTGCAACTTTTGTATTTGATTTTTATAGTCATTATTTATACTTGTTGAAGAGGTCATATCTATTTGTGGTATTTCATTTTTCACTGACTCTAATGACTGCGCACTTTCATAATTCGATGTTAAACGATCTACTTCTTGCTTTAAATTTTCATTATCAATGTTTAGTTTATGATTTTCAGTTACTTGTTGACTTAGCTTCTCCTGTATTTTAGCTAACTTTTTTTTTAATAAAAGAGTTTGCTCTTGCGTAGAATCCAACTTTTTTAAAGCAAATTTTAATTGATCCTCTATTTGTTTAGTACTTTTTGTTGTGGATAAATTATTTTTAAATGTTTGCTTTAGTTTATGAAGATCTTCCGTTAAAGTAGTATTTTTTTCTGTTTCTTCTTTAAGTTCTTGTTTGGTGGAAATTAATGATTCTTCCAGTTTTTCCATAATTTTTCCTAATTCTTCTAATTCTATTCCATAATTTGAAGCTGCCTCTCCCATAACAATTCACCTCCAGCATGATGCAAAAACACACCGCTGTTTTATAATAAATATTATCTCTTTATACTTTTTGTATTATATCACCATTTTTAATAATTAAAAAGTTTTTAATACTAATAAATCATTTTTAAATGAAGGGCAAGATGTTAGAGTCTGTTAACAGGTTCTAAGAACCTGTTATAGCATTTTTCCAAAAGTTCAGGTAATGTATAATTACATTAAAAAATAAGAATCGAGGAAATAAAATGTCTAAGGCCCTTCCTATCGAATTAAGAGAACGAATCGTAGAATCCGTA
>JAIRNX010000077.1 GCA_031257815.1 Lactobacillales bacterium | reverse complement strand
ACAGAAAACTTCCTATAGTCGTTTTCCTTTATTCGAAACCTGAAAGCCGTGCTTTCAGCCTCAAATTGTGAAAAAATAGCTCAAAAAACCTGGCAGGTTTACAAATTGTTTCAAGCTTTACTTGATTACAATTTGTATAACGGGATTCATTTCGCTAGAGATCGTTAACACGTTCTTAGACAAGTTTATGGAAATTCGTGATTTCAAATAAAAAAAGTTAAAATAAGCTATGTCATTAGCTTTTTTTATTGTAAACAAAAATAGAAGGGAAGAGTTCTAATGAAAGTGCCAAGTTTATGGACCATTTCTAATTATTCACTTTTAAATAGTTTGCTACGCCTTCCTGAGTATGTCGATACAGCAAAAAAAAAAGGCTATAAAACAATTGGTCTAATGGACGAAAATGTTTTATATGGTGCACTTGAGTTACAAACTCTTGCTAAACAAGCAGATCTTCAGGCAATTTTCGGCTTAACTTTGACATATTTTGATGAAAAAGACGAGGAGTATGCTTTACATTTGATTGCTAAAAATTATTTAGGCTATCAAGAATTAATGCGTCTTTCTTCTTATAAGATGATCCAGCAAAATGAAAAAGTGAGACTTCAGGAATTTCTTCCTTTTGCTGATTCAGTAGCTCTTATTTTTACTTTTCGTAGCGAGTTTATCAAAAAAGATAAAGCTTTTAATTTAGCTGATTGGCTAAAACAATTTGATTCTGTTAAAGATAGATTTATGGGTGTTGGTCCCAATATGCCAGAAGCTTGGCAATATTATGTACGCACAGCACCTTTTTTGCCTTTTTTGCTTCATGAAGTGCGTTATCTAAATGCTAAAGATTATCCAACTTACCGTGTTACAAAAGCTATTGGCGAGGGTGAGCATCTGCAAATTTCAACACTTGCACCCATCGGTCAAGAATTTTTGCCTGCAGAAAATGATTTGCATCAACAAGCGTTAGATAGCGGTTGGGAAGAAGCTTTAGAGAACGCTGCACAATTTGTTCAAGCAATAAATTTTGAAATTCCGATTCAACAAAATTTATTGCCCAAATTTTCGTTAGATAATCAAAAAAACGTTGGAGTGTACTTGCGTGAATTGGCCTTACAAAAATTAAATATGCGAGTAGCAAAGGTAACCGATAAGTATACAAAGCGTCTTGAAATGGAACTTAAAGCCATTGATGAGATGGGTTTTAATGATTATTTTTTAATTGTTTGGGATTTATTGGACTATGCGGATAAAAACGGAATTTTTACAGGCGCTGGTCGTGGTTCAGCAGCAGGATCTTTGGTTGCTTATGTTTTAAATATTACCGGTGTTGATCCGATAAAATATGATTTATTATTTGAGCGTTTTTTAAATAAAGAACGCTACACTCTGCCCGATATTGATATTGATATCCCTGATAATAAGCGTGAGCAAATTCTACAGTATGTTGCCAAAAAGTATGGCAAACATCATGTAGCACAAATTGCCACTTTTGGAACGCTTGGGGCAAAGCAAACGTTACGAGACGTTGGACGAGTATTAGGTTTTTCGGTAAGTGAAGCTAGTCGTTGGTCAAATGCCATTCCAAATGAGCTAAATATTACGCTAGAAGCAGCATATACAAAATCAAAACGTTTACGTGAGTTAGTTAAGGCAACACCACGAAATCAAACTTTATTTACTTTGGCAAAAAAATTAGAAGGTTTGCCTCGCCATGTATCAACCCACGCTGCTGGAGTAGTGATTAGTGATCAAGATTTGTTTAAGTTAATCCCCTTGCAAGCAGGTGGTAATGAGCTGCATTTAACGCAATTTACTATGTATGATATTGAAAAAATTGGCTTGTTAAAAATGGATTTTTTAGGTCTTAGGAACTTATCAATTATTGCTGATGCGCTTTATGAAATTAAAAAAGTCTGGAAAATGGATTTTAATATTAAACAAGTTGATTTGAATGATCAGGCAACATTGGATCTGTTTTGCCAAGGAGATACTGCTGGGGTTTTTCAATTTGAATCAATCGGAATTCGCAGAGTTTTGCAAAAGATTCTTCCAGATTCGATTGAAGATATTGTGGCGGTTAATGCTTTATATCGTCCAGGGCCGATGGAAAATATTAACGCCTTTGCAGCGCGGAAATTAGGGATTAAACCGATTGCTTACCCTGATCAAAGTTTAGTTGATATTTTAAAAAACACATACGGCATTATTGTTTATCAAGAACAGGTAATGCAGGTATTGCAAAAAATGGCAGACTTTACGCTAGGGCAAGCAGATATTGTGCGACGCGCCATTGGAAAAAAGAAAAAAGATGTGATTGACGAAGAACGACGTCATTTTATAACAGGTTCTTTAAAAAATGGTTATACGTCAGAAGTAGCTGAAAAAGTTTATGATTATATTGAAAAATTCGCTAACTATGGTTTCAACCGCAGTCATGCTTTTGCATACTCGTTTATCGGTTTTGAGATGGGTTATTTGAAAGTTCATTTTGCAGGAGCTTTTTATGTGGCTTTATTGCATTCGGTGCGCGGTAATTTAAAAAAAATGAAAGAATATATCGTAGAAGCTAGAAAAAATGATATTTCCATTAAACCTCCGGATATCAATGCCAGTGAATATAGTTTTCGTTTATTAGAAAAAACATCATTAAAATTTGGTTTTTCGGCAATTAAAGGGGTGCGTCGCGATTTTATTAAAGAAATATTAGACGATAGAAAAATGATTGGTCCTTTTACATCGGTAGATGATTTTTTATTAAGAATTCAACATAAATGGTTAAAAAAAGATTGGTTGAAGCCTTTGGTCCTAACGGGTGTTTTTGATTTACTCGAACCTAATCGCAAGCAGCTGATGAACAATCTTGAAAGCAAGATCCAAAACGTCCTTTTAAGCGGTGGAAGTATGGATTTGTTGGGCGGCATTATGAGGTTAAAAGAAGTAGAGGTGCAAGATTATACAATAGAAGAACGTTTGACTTATGAAGAAGATTATTTAGGGACTTATCTTTCTGGTCATCCATTAGGAAATTTTTATTTATTTGCTAAACAAATAAAAGCGACCTCGATTATGGATATCGAAGAGGGGCAACAAGTAAAATTAGTGACTATGGTTCGTGATCTTCGTGTGATAAAAACCAAAAGAGGCGAGTTAATGGCTTTTTTAGAAGTCTCTGATTTAACTGGAGACCTTTTATTAACGCTTTTTCCAAAAATTTATCGCAAATATGTAGAGATACTAGTTGTTGGCAAAAAACTTTTGGTAGAAGGAAAAGTGGAATGTAATAGATATGATAACTCTTTGCAGGTGATTGTTCAGTCATTAAAAGACATAGAAGTAGAACAAATAAATAAACAGCAATCGCTTTTTATCCGCTTAACTGATAAAAATAAGGAAAAGATTAAAGAATTAAAATCTTTATTATTGGCCAATCAAGGCAAGATGTCTGTTATTCTTTACGATAAAGAAAAAGCTCAACAGCAATCGTTACCCGAAGCATATAAAGTAAAAATAAGTGATAGTTTACTAGCACATTTACAGAAGTTATTTGGTAAAGAAAACGTTGTAATCCAATAAAAAAATAATCTTTCTCATTGAATTTAATAAATTTATGATCAAAGCAGCTGAGTTATTCATTTTTAGCTGTTTAAGTGTAAGCGCCGAATAGAATGACGCCTCCTCATTTCTTCTCATAAGTTACAAAGAGATTTCCATCGAATGCCTGTATGACAAGCACCTCTGTCCCCTTTTTAAAA
Organism: Lactobacillales bacterium; assembly: GCA_031257815.1. Classification (GTDB taxonomy): domain Bacteria; phylum Bacillota; class Bacilli; order Lactobacillales; family Streptococcaceae; genus JAIRLR01. The sequence continues at coordinate 363 of JAIRNX010000077.1, read as the reverse complement.
AATTTTTCCTCCTCCTTCGCATTAACCGGCAAATAATATTGATTTTGAAATTTAAAATGATGACCGGAATCAATTTTTCTTTTATTTAAAATTGCCAGATAAAGGTTAATTTTTTCAAAATTTGGCCCCTTTTCGAAAACCGACATGGTATATTTATCTCGAAGCCAAATTGTTCATTAAAACGTTTGATATAGCCGTTTAAGAATTTATTAGCTTCTTCAATGGTGGTAATGCAATTAATTTTCAGTTCTGTGATAAGGCGAGACTGAAGAGTGCCAAAAACACTTTCAACCCTTCCCTTGGCTTGAGGGACAGAACTAGTTTTTAGGCTAATGCCTAGTCTATGGCAGGCATAACCGAATT
>JAIRNX010000063.1 GCA_031257815.1 Lactobacillales bacterium | reverse complement strand
AAAAACGTTGGCCATACCACCGCTTCCTAGACTGTCTAAAATTCTGTAACGTTGGCTAAAGATTTTTCCGATTTGAATCATTAAATATCCTCCTCTTCAAAATGAATTAAGGATACAGTGATATTATCTTTTCCCCCATTTTTATTTGCCAAAGCAATCAATTCTGCCACCTTTTCTTTAATCGTCTGTGCACTCATAACAATATTTAAAATATTCTCATCAGATACCATATTGGTCAACCCGTCTGAGCTTAAAAGCAAGTAATCACCTGGTAAAAAAGTCTGTTTTGTAACATCAATACGAACTTCATTAGGCATACCAATAGAGCGTGTTATAATATTTTTTTTCGGATGTTTTTTTGCTTCTTCAACTGTAATTTCTCCAGCTAAAAGAAGATCATTTACTAAAGAATGATCTTGAGTTAGTTGAATAATCTGATCTGCACGCAAAGCATAGCTACGACTATCCCCCACATGTGCAATCGTATAAATGCCCGAAAAAATAGCAACTGCTTCAAGGGTTGTTCCCATGCCAAAAAATTTTTCATTTAATCCTTTTTCATACACATTTTCATTTAATGCTTGTATTTCACTTATAAACCACTGCGAAATATTTTCAGAAGTTGAAAAAGTTGTCTGCTCCCACTTTAAACCAAGAGTTTCAACAGTCATTTTACTGGCAACATCTCCTGCTTTATGACCACCCATTCCATCAGCTAGCAACACTAAGGCACATTTTTCTTGGTTATAAAAAATTTTGGTATAATCTTGATTAGTTGAACGAATTTTTCCAATATCGGATAAAAATGAGATCTCCATAGCACATCCCTTTTTCTTTTTAAACAGAATTTAATGTTTTTGAAAACTGCTTAGAATCTGTTCCATAATTGTTGTGGATGAATTTTCAACATTTTATCTATCAGCGATTGCTTTAACACTCGCTGGATAAGGAACAATTATTTTCTCAAACTCTGGATGTCTTTGTAAAAATTTTTGAACCACTTCAGCATTTTCAATTTCCACAATTGCACAAGTGCTGTAAGCTATTATACCCTTTTTCTTCACAACTGAACAAATCACATCTAAAATCGCTAGCTGAACCTCTTGCAATTGTTTGAAATCGGCTGGCTTTTCATGTATTTAATATCAGGTTTACGGGCGTATTAAACCTAACACCGGAGCATGGTGCACCACTAGGACACGCTTAAATTTAATTAGAATATGCATTACATTACCTTTTTCTATTCGCAAAAGTGCCTGCATCGCCAAAAAGCGAGGATTTTTCCATAATCTTGGCAGAATTTTCTTTTTATTCATTACTTATGCCTCAACATTAAGATTTGAAAATACATCCCCTACTTGCAAAATCTTGCCTACACCATTTAAAAAATCTACAATTTTTAACTTGCTTTTCCCGGCGGGTTGAACTTTATCTAACTGCAAAATAGTTCCCTTTCCTGCTGCTATCCATAATTCCTTTTTTGTACGCTTCACCACTGTCCCTGGTTTTTGCATGGTCGTTTCTGTTTTAATCACTGTTGCCTGATGAATTTTGATCCGCAAGTCCTTATATATAGTGTATGCAATCGGCCAAGGATACATTCCACGAATTTGATTATTAATAGCCATAGCCTCTTTTTGCCAATTAATTTGCTCCTGAGTACACGTAATATTTGGTGAAAATGTTGCTGCATCTTCATTTTGGGGAAGCAGTTTAATCTTTCCTTCCAAATATGCAGGTAAAGTTTCTAAAAGTAAATCTCGGCCAAGCAACGATAATTTTTCAAACATCGTCCCGACATTATCTTTCTTTGTAATCGAGAGCGTTTTTTGTGCAATAATATCTCCTGCATCCATTTTTTTAGCCATCATCATAATAGTGATGCCCGTCTTACTCTCTCCATTAATAATGGCATAATGAACAGGCGCACCGCCGCGATATTTAGGCAACAAAGAAGCATGGACGTTTATTGCTCCAAATTTGGGCGTTTTAAATAATTTTTCTGGTAAAAATTGCCCAAAAGCTGCTGTTACAATTAAATCAGGATTTAAATCTAAAATTTTATCCACTTCAGCAGGGGAAGCTATTTTTTCAGGTTGCAAAGTTAGTAGATTATATTTTTGAGCAACAACTTTAACTGGCGGAGGAGTTAATACCCCTTTACGTCCTACCTTACGGTTAGGTTGAGTTACAACTGCTAAAATTTGATAATCCTGTTCAATCAATCCTTCTAAAATCGGAACACTAAAAGCAGGTGTCCCCATAAAAACAACCCTTATCATGTTGATCCCCTTTTCTTATTTAGAACGTTAACACATTAATATGGGACGTGGATATTTTCAAGAAGTATTAGCTGATGTAATTGGTTTAAAAATAGCTTTATTTCAACAAAATACAGATGCAAATAAAGAAATTATTTATATAGTGCTTTAATCTAAAAATTATTAATATTTTTTAGATTAAAGCACTATAACATGAAACACACGTTGATTGACATTATTCCTAATTCTAAAAATCTTAGTTCTGCAATTTATCAATATTTTCATCTTGATACTTTTTAGGTTAAAGCACTATAAAGCGCTAATTGGCCATCTTTATGCACCTCGAACAAACGAGACTGGAGCTGGATAAGATGCTCGTTATCCCGTAGCGCAATGTAGAGCTACTACTTTTTTAAACATATAATCCTCTTTCCTCTTTCTAAATTCCAAAACTTTTAAAACGCTTTTCATCTGGCATAAACTCTTTTCCGTCTGCCGGCGCTTTTATTCCACCTACAACTAATTGTCCACGCAATTTCCAGTTAGAAGGAAAATGCCATTTTTTTGCAGCTTTTTCGTCCACTACTGGATTGTAATGCTGCAGGTTACACCCTACTTCTCTTTCTGCTAGAGCTGTCCATGCGTTGACCGTAGCGATCCCTGAAGATTGTTCAGACCATATCGGGAAATTATCAGCATACAACGGAAATTGTTTTTGTAATGAAGCAACAATGTCCATATCTTCAAAGAAAAGACACACTAAAGCTGCCTTCGCAAAACTGGCTAACTTTTTTTGGGTGTTGGGAAATGCTTTTTTTGGAGTTAACGGTTGTAGCAACTCTTCAACATAAGTCCAAAATTTATCTTTTTCCTTCTTCCACAAAAAAGCGACTCTTGATGTTTGCGAATTAAACGCTGAAGGGGACAATCGAACGGCTTGTTTTACCACTCTTTCCACTTCGTTATCTGAGATTGGTAATTGATCATTCAAAATATAGATCGAACGACGTTTTGCTAAAATATCTAAAAAGTTTATCATTTAAAAGATCACCTTTTTAAAACAACGTAATAAAGATGTGAATATTTCCATATATGGAACTTTTCTTTTAAAACATGCTACCAAATTCTTATTCATCCTTACAATTTTGTAATCTTATCTTACCTTTCAAAATTTAAGTGTTGCCTCAATTCTTTATGACCGAGAATAAAGTTAAGAGTTATTAATGAGTTTTAAAAATTTATTAACAATCTCGATCTTCCATAAATAGAGCGTTAACAGGTTCCTAAAGATCAAAAATAGTTGGACCTCCCGCATTTGCAATAGACGCAATTGTAGCTGATTTTTTTTTTTTTATATAAAATTTTTAAGATAAATTTGAGTGGATAAGATAGTAAAAGGGATTCTCGATAAGAATTTCCTATCCAACAATAAGAGCGCATCTATAATTTTTCAGTGGCATGACTTTTCATATTAGAAAAAATAAACATATTTAGACAAATGAAAGATAAGATGTTTATAGGTGAAATGCAGAAGAAAAATATATTAATAAGCATAAAAATAAATTTGTGTAGCTAAAAAACTCTTTGGAATTGCAATAAATAAATCATATAGTCCCCCCATAAGTTATATGTTTGTTTATTGTCAAATTCATAAAAAGTTATTATTATAAACTGATTTCCCTATTACTTCAGTAAATTGATGTTTCCTTTGCTTTGAATTAGATTAATTATTAAAAATAATTTCTTTTGCAGCACCTACTTAAAAAACGTATAATTCTAAGAACCTGTTAACTTGTCTCTCTATGGATGAAATTTTTGGAAAATTTTTACGCAATTCTAGGTAAAAAACGTAAAAATAGTGGCGCTATTTCGAGGCTTTTTAACGCTAAAAGCACGGCTTTTAGGTAATGGATTAAAGAAATTTTGTTTTCAAAATTTCTTACAAAGTGCGTAAAATTAACATACAATTTCGCCATTATGGAGACAAGTTAACAGGTTCTAAAATATAGAATTATATGTTTTTTTGCATCTTTGCTATATTTACTTCATAAAAAAAAGTGATTTAAATTAAGAAAAATCGAAATTTTATTAGAAAACCTGCATAAATCAAAATTTTTATATTAGACCTGTTCTAAAACCCTAAATCAAAATTATACAAGCCACAAACCAAAGAAATTCTCAAAAAATGTTTACGTTGCTTATTTCGATACCGATATTTAAACATCTTAAATCGTTTGATA
>JAIRNX010000022.1 GCA_031257815.1 Lactobacillales bacterium | reverse complement strand
TTTGAAAGTTGTAGTTTACATGGAATTTAAAAAAAGTACACTAAATTATTTTATTACATATCCATTGAAAAATTTTCAAAAATTATTATACGAGGTTCTAAACAGCAAGGGGGGATTTTGTGGCACATGATAAGATCATAATTCGCGGCGCGCGTTCACATAATTTAAAGAATATTGATGTTGAAATTCCAAGAGACAAGTTGGTTGTAATTACTGGTCTTTCAGGTTCAGGCAAAAGCTCACTTGCTTTTGATACTTTGTATGCTGAAGGGCAGCGTCGTTATGTTGAGAGTTTATCAGCTTATGCAAGGCAGTTTTTAGGGCAAATGGAAAGGTCCGATGTGGACTCTATTGATGGTCTTAGTCCGTCAATTTCCATTGATCAAAAAACCACAAGTAAAAATCCACGCTCAACGGTCGGAACAGTTACGGAGATCAATGATTACTTGCGCCTTTTATATGCGCGTATAGGGCATCCGATTTGTCCAAATGATCATATTGAGATTACAGCGCAGTCCGTTGAGCAGATGGTAGATCGTGTGTTGACAATGAAGGAGGGAACAAAGATTCAGATTTTAGCTCCGATTGTCAAAGCGAAAAAAGGGGAACATAAAAAAATTTTTGCTCAAATTCAAAGTGAAGGCTATGTGCGAGTCCGTGTTGATGGGAAGCTGTATGATCTTACCGAGGTGCCGCCTCTTGTCAAAACCAAAAAGCACACGCTTGAGATTGTTGTGGATCGTATTGTCGTAAAAGACGGTATTCGTTCGCGTTTGTTTGATTCTTTTGAAGCGGCATTGCGTTTAGCTCAAGGCTTTGCTGTTGTCGATGTAATTGGCGAAAAAGAAATTCTTTTTAGTGAGCATTATGCATGTCCGATTTGTGGTTTTACCGTTGGCGCGATGGAACCACGTTTATTTTCCTTTAATGCTCCTTTTGGAGCATGTCCTAACTGTGATGGTCTAGGAGTAAAGCTTGAGGTGGATATGGATTTGGTTATTCCCGATAGGAGCAAAACTTTACGTGAGGGGGCAATTGTGGCGTGGAACCCGATCAGCTCAAACTACTATCCACAAATGTTAGAACAGGCGATGAATGAGTTTAATATCGATATGAATACGCCGTTTGATAAGCTTTCTCAAGAAGAACAAGAGCTGATTCTTTATGGTGCAGGGGATGAGTTGTTTCATTTTCATTATGAAAATGATTTTGGTGGTATCAGGGATGTGGATGTCCCCTTTGAAGGAATCATTAATAATATTAATCGTAGGTTCCGGGAAACAAATTCCGACTTTACTAGAGAGCAGATGAAGGGCTATATGACAGAGCTTGCCTGTGCAGTTTGCCATGGAAATCGTTTAAACCCTCAAGCTCTTGCAGTAGAGATTGCCGGAGTAAACATTGCCCACTTTAGTGAAAAAACAATTGGTGATGCCTTAAAATTTATGGAAAAAATCAAGCTATCTGAAAAAGACGCAATAATTGCCAAACCAATTCTTAAAGAAGTTTGCGATCGTTTAACTTTTTTGCAAAATGTTGGGTTAAATTATTTAACACTGGCTCGAGCAGCAGGAACACTCTCTGGTGGCGAAGCACAACGGATTCGTTTGGCAACGCAAATTGGTTCTAACTTATCAGGGGTTTTGTATATTTTGGATGAACCGTCAATTGGGCTTCATCAGCGAGATAATGACCGTTTGCTGGCCTCATTACGTAAAATGAGGGATCTTGGGAATACCTTAATTGTAGTAGAGCATGATGAGGATACGATGCGCGCAGCTGATTTTTTAATCGATATGGGCCCAGGGGCAGGTGAGTTTGGGGGAGAGGTAATTGCTATTGGCACGCCAGATGAGGTGGCAGGCAATCCTAAGTCTTTAACAGGAGGGTATTTAGCTGGACAAAAAAAGATTGACGTGCCCCAAAAACGTCGTAAAGGTAATGGAAAAACTTTGCGTTTAACGGGTGCTGCAGAAAATAATTTGAAAAATTTAACCGTAAAATTGCCGCTAGGAACTTTTATTGCGGTTACAGGAGTTTCTGGCTCAGGTAAATCCACTTTGGTTAATCAAATTTTAAAAAAAGCTTTAGCACAAAAGCTAAATCGTAATTCTAAAAAACCAGGAAAGTATCAAAAATTGACAGGATATGAGGGGTTGGAAAAATTAGTGGATATTGATCAAAGTCCGATTGGGCGCACACCGCGAAGTAATCCGGCAACTTATACCAGCGTTTTTGATGATATCCGTGATTTGTTTGCAAAGACTAATGAAGCAAAAGTGCGTGGTTATAAAAAGGGACGCTTTAGTTTTAATGTCAAAGGTGGGCGATGTGAGACTTGTAAGGGCGATGGAATTATCAAGATTGAAATGCATTTTTTGCCAGATATCTATGTTCCTTGTGAAGTTTGTCATGGAAAAAGGTATAATTCAGAAACGCTAGAAGTGCACTATAAGAGCAAAAATATTGCAGAGATCTTGGAAATGACAGCATTTGATGCGGTAGAGTTTTTTCAACCTATTCCCAAAATTTATCGTAAACTACAAACAATTGTTGATGTTGGATTAGGCTACATTACGCTTGGACAGCCAGCAACAACACTTTCCGGCGGGGAAGCGCAACGGATGAAGCTAGCCTCAGAGTTGCATCGCATCTCTAATGGTAAAAATTTTTATATTCTAGATGAACCAACAACTGGACTGCATACGGATGATATTGCGCGTTTATTAAAAGTGCTTGAGAGATTAGTTGATGCTGGCAATACCGTTTTAGTAATTGAACATAACTTGAATGTAATTAAATGTGCAGATTATATTGTTGACTTGGGGCCAGAAGGTGGCGATGCTGGGGGAAATATTGTCGCCACAGGAACGCCAGAAAAAGTGATGAAGGTCAAAGAAAGTTATACAGGGCAATATTTGTGTTCGTACTTGTGAGCTTTTGTTTGATGAAAACCACTGTAAACTCGTCAATAGAAGAAACCTTAATATGCTCTAAAAAAGCGTTAACGAAAATCGGATATAAAAAATATGAGGGAGAAAGTTTTGACTCAAGAAGAGCTAAAAAAGCAGGTAGGAATTGAAGCTGCCAAATATGTAAAAAACGAAATGATTGTCGGTCTCGGTACTGGCTCAACAGCCAACTATATGATCGATGAGTTGGGACGTAAGATAAAGGAAGAACATTTAAAAATTATCGGTGTTACTACTTCTAAAGCAACCAGTAAACAAGCTCAAGCATTAGGAATTCCTTTAAAAGCTATTGATGAAGTAGAATATGTTGATTTAACTATTGATAGTGCAGATGAAATTTCAGAGAATTTCCACGGTATTAAAGGTGGAGGTGGCGCTTTATTATTTGAAAAAATCGTTGCTAGTTATTCTAGACAGTATATTTGGATTGTAGATGAATCCAAATTAGTAAAACAACTAGGAGCTTTCCCTTTACCGGTAGAAGTGGTTAAATATGGGGCTAAACAACTATATCGTTTTTTTGAAAATAAAGGATATCATCCTCACTTTCGTACCACTAACGAAGGTAAAAAATTTATAACTGATAGCGGCAACTATATTATTGATTTACATTTAGAAGTAATTGCAAATCCGATTATTTTAGGCGAAGAGCTTGATAAGTTTGTTGGTGTTGTCGAACACGGTTTATTTTTGAACATGGTGAATAAAGTAATTGTGGGAACAAAAAAAGGTCTAAGAACCTATTCAAATTGATAACCATCCGATTGTATTTATCGCATCATAAGAGATATTGTCTCAACCATCGTGGAATTTGAAAAAAAAGAATTGCTCCAAGGATTTGATAAAATTTGAAAAGAGCAATTCCAATGGAAACATACCAAACTCAAGAAGTACCTGTCAAAGGATCAGTTCAATTAATCAATTCAATAATCATTTACTTGAAGCAGATTACGTGCGTTTTTTACTTGCTCTTGTGTTGGCGGCTTAATACCCTCTAATGGATACCTTAATCCCAATTCTTTCCATTTAAATTCGCCCATTGTATGATAAGGCAAAACTTCCATTTTTTTAACATTTTTAAGCGTTTTAATAAAGGCGTTAAGTGCAAGCAAATCTTCATCAAAGTCAGTAACTGTCGGCACCAAAATATGACGAATCCACATAGGTTGTTCAATTGCTGATAAATATTTGGCAAACTCTAAAATATTTTCATTGCTTAAGCCTGTTAAAGATTTATGTCGAATATTATTTATTTCTTTAATATCATAAAGGATTAAATCTGTTATTGTTAGCAATTGATTTAATTTTGAAAAAAAGGGCTCTTGATATGTGAAAGGTTGACCACAGGTATCTAAAGCTGTGTGAATGCCGCAAGCTTTAGCTTTTGCAAATAAATCAAGCAAAAAATCAAGCTGCAATAAAGGTTCCCCGCCACTAACCGTAATTCCACCATCATATCCCCAGTAACTGCGAAAACGTTCTGCCTCTTCCAAAATTTCCTCTGCACAAACTGTACGCATTTTATCTGTTTTAAAACTCCAAGTATCCGGGTTGTGACAAAATTGACAGCGCATTGAACAACCCTGCATAAAAATCACAAAACGCACACCTGGGCCATCAACTGTTCCAAAATTTTCTATTGAATGAATGAAACCAACTGTTGCTTTATTCACTCGTGAAACTTCCCTTCAATACAACTTTTCTAATCTTTTAAACTCTGTAAAAACGCTTTAAACATCCAATATTGTAAATTATACAAAAAATTTTTGTTACTTTTATAATTTAAAAAACGAAGAAATAAATTAATAAAAATGATATTCTATTTATAAATTCTAGAAAAATAAAAAGGAAAATAACATGCAACCAAAAAAATTGTTTTAGCTTATTCCGGAGAATTGGATACATCAGTTAATTATCATTTCGTTCAAAATTTAACTAGAATCAAATACAAAGATACAATCAAAATTGTTTAATGGTTTTTCGGTGCTGACGAAATTCTACGATGTTCGGGAGATAGTCTTAATTTTTCGATTTTTTATAAAATTTACAAATAAAAAATAATACGATTCCAAATAAAATACTGAAGATAATAAACATAGAAATAAAGTTAGGCATAAATTTAATCTCTATACTTGAAGAGCTGCCATTTGATTCTGCAATAAACGAAAGCACTTTTCTTGGAAAATAAATACTTTTTCCTTTTATAAATGAGTAAAACTGCGGTAAAAATAAGCAACACAAAAAGACACACAGTAGAAACACAAAAAGAAATGCCTTGATATCGTAATAATTCTAAGATTTTATTTTTCATATATAATCACCATTCCAACGTTTGTTGAATACGTTTGCTACAATAACAAAAAAAATTAAAGAGATACAAAATATTAATCCCAGTCTTCCCAAATAAGAAAAATGCTCCAACACTTTAAAAAAATAACTTATAGGGAAAAATAAAATAAAGCTCAGTGTAGAAACAATTGCCTGTGAGAATGTATTTGTTTTGGTAAAAGGAAATATCACTCCTATTGATAACAACATCAATGTAGAAAGTAATAAAATAAAAATAAACCTAAATAAATCATAAAATGTTTCTATACACCTAAAATTTATTAATAATAGAGAAATTGTCAATATTCCTGAAATTAATAGACTAGATACAAATTTAGAAAAAATAAATATTTTTTTCTGAATGCCTAATAATTTATAAAACGGTATATTACAACAATCACTTCCAAAAGAAAAAACAGCGACTCCTCCAGAGACTGAGATGAAAATTTTCAAAAAGTACTTTTTCATTTCTAAATCTATTTTAAAAATAAACATTAATATCTGACTGATCAATAAAATAATTAGCAAAAACACTACATTTTCTAACCTTAATAATAATTTCACATCTTTTAGCATCATGCTTAAAATTTTAGATGATGGATGAAATACATTCATAAAAATTGATGTTGATTTTATTTGAGCACTTATATTTCTTAAAAAATTAAAGCTAATTATTCCTGCAAAAAAAATAATTATAAATAAAAAAGTAATTATAGAAATCGAAACTTGGTAATTTTTTCCATTTAACATTTTACCCATAAAGCCAGAGCACCAATGTAGTAAACCATAATCAAATTGGGAATAATTTAACAAAATATGTTCAAAATTTTTAAATTGAATCCACATTAACAAGAAAAAAACAATAATATTTAAAAATAAAGCATAACTATGCGCATACCCAAATTTTAATTTATCAAACATAAATAAAGAAAAATTATAAATAGCATTAAATAACATAGCCATAAAAATTGCTTGTAAAATAAAGATAAAAATTAATAACAATATGATTTTAAAGTTTATTGTTTTTATAATCATTTTTGGTAATAAGATAGACATATATATTAAAAGAGGGATAGTTACTTCTGCAATAATCTGAAGTGAATAACAAGAAAAATGTTTTATAATTGCACTTACGGGCAATAGATTAATAACTTGAAATATATTTGAATTTTCTGGCATAGTAATTTTTGCAAATAAAAAAAATAACATTACTAATGATGATTCTGATGCAAGATAAGTAATAATTGCAGAATATAATATATGATCGTTACCATTTAAAAAGACATCAATTATTTCTGCAGTTAACATATTACCTGTTGTTATGGAAATCCCTAAAATAGCTATGAAAGATACTAAACTCAAAACCTTCTTTTTACCAGTATCAAAATACGCTTTATATTTATTGAAATAGACTTTATAGATCATTCTCAAAATCTCTAAGTAAATTCTCAATTTCTTTGAGTATGTCCCGCGCATCGTGGAATTTCGCTAGCACCGAAAAACCATTAAGCAATTTTGATTGTATCTTTGTGTTTGATTCCAGTCAAATTTTCCAAAGCACTCTGTAAAATTGGAATTTCCCGATATCCCCTAATTCTGCGGAAACTTCGTTCAGCTTCCATGAACCCAGCGGCAGCTTGCCGAAGTGCTACTTCTCCGTTCTTGAAATGAGTCACGCGCCGAATGATCCTAGCACAAGTAGAATTGGCTGATTCTATGGGATTCGTATTGGAGAGCGTTTGTCGAAGGAGACCTGGTAATCTCAAACGATGAACGGTTAACGTCTCTTCCATCCCCTCTTTCAGACTCGCGGCGGCAGAGGGGAAGCGTGTTTCCATCTTTTTTACTATTTTATGAAGTTTAGAAAGTGCTTGGTCATACTCAAACTCCAGGTAAGCACTACTCAACAATAGTCCTACGTTCCCTTGTTCTGATTCGGGCAATTTCGAAAGGACATTGCGTTTTTTATGAACTTGGCACCGCTGGATTACCGCGTGATCTCCAAAGGTGTCTTTGATTCCTTTGGCCAATGCTTTTCCTCCATCAATGACGTAAAGTCTGGATTCTGTTGGATCTAGTCCTCTCTCTAAAAGATCAGAGAGTAGGGCTTTAACCACTTCGGTGTTTTCTGAACCTCCCTCGATCAGTCCGAGGATCTGTTTATCTCCTCCCTCACGAATACCCATCGCTGCGACAATCGTCATCTTTCCCACACACATTCCATCAATCATGATAGCAGGATAACTTCCTTCCAAGCCTCTGCCCAAAAATTCATCAATCGCTGTTTGCATCCCAGCGATAAAGCGTCTAGAAACTTCGCTTTTACTCGTGCAAGATGTATGATTTGAATCTGCATCAAGAGTTTGTTCATACTTTCGGCAGCTGACCCCCGAAAGGAGTCGGGCAAGGACGGTTTGGTTGAGAGAATCTTCACGCTGAAACCACTGGAGCGTCTCAAGTGGAAATTCACCCCCTTCGTTGGACCGAACTCGAGGTCTGGTAGTGGAAACCTTTTGACCACCTAACACCACTTTTGTTTTCTCGGTTCCGTGTCGGTATCCTTTACGACCTTTCTGATGTTTTCCTTTTTCACCCACTAATTCAGTTACTTCTTCCTCCATCAGTTGTCGTAACACCTCAAAACCAAGTTCGACAGACAGGGAAAGCAAGCCTTTACTCGCTTTTTCAAGTAGCACGGTAGGATCCAGCACCTCTACCGAATTTTTGACAATTTTTTCTTTTTTTTGATACAATTTCATTTGGAACAGCTCCTTCCTTTATCTGATTGTT
>JAIRNX010000105.1 GCA_031257815.1 Lactobacillales bacterium | reverse complement strand
CCACCCCATTCGTGATAAAGACCACTGATAACTTTAGCAACTGTCGACTTACCAGAACCAGAAGCTCCCACAAAGGCAATCGAACTCCCTACCGGCAAATCAAAAGAAAAGTCATCAATCAATGGTGGCTCTAAAATCGAATAACCAAAACTTACTTTATCTAGAACAACATGACCTGATAGCTTAGTTTCAATCTTATTTTTTTCAACTTCTTCATTGTAAGCTTCGTCTTTTTCATAGTTTAAAATATCTTCCACACGCGCCATATCGGTTTTGGTTGTTTGAATCTTTTGCGTAAAGCCAGAAAGCGCATTGATTGGCGTAACAAAACTTCCAAGCAGGCTCGTATAAGCGATCAACTGACCCACAGATAAGTCCCCTCGAACAACAAAGATCCCACCAAACATTAGCACCAAAACTGACGTTATCCCTTGGGAAATTTCCGGAATACCATTTAAAATCTCTTGCGTGCGACTCATCTCTTGCCCCTTAGTTAAGGCTTTACTATAGTAACCAAGAATCCGACCAACATAGTCATTTTCCACTCCGGAGGCCTTTAGTGAGTTCATAATTGAAATCCCCGTATAGAAAATACCACTCATCTTACCAGAATCTTGTTGTACTTTTTTAGATAAATCAGCAATTTTTTGTGAAGACCAACGCATCAAGAAAATATTTAAAACAGCACCAATCACCCCGATCAGCGTTAACGGAATGCTATAGATTAGAAGTAAAATTAAGTAGAACAGAGAAATAAAAATATTTAAACCCGTTTCCGCTAAGTCCCCAGCCATAAATACGCTTACATTATTGTTATTATCTACCCGTTTTGCTAAATCACCAGGAGCTCTTTGAGAGAAGAAGGCAATTGGCAAACGCAGTAAATGGGTAATAAATTTTTGTGCAGACAGTAAAGCTAATTTATTCTGAAACTTCATCAGCAAAATACTCTTCATATAAGTTAAGCCCATCTGAAAAGCAACTGCGCAAATCAGCACTCCTAAAAACTGCATAAACCACGACGTATTTTGACCAATTAAGATATCATCGATAAACACCTTTGAACAAATCGGAATAATCAAACCTGGAACAATCAATAACAAACCAATAACGACTAAAGATAAAACAGAAGCTGACTGGCCTTTTAAACGCAATTTTATAAAATCAAGTATACTGCGATTTTGTTTTTCTTTAACAAAGTCGTCCCCTTTGGGCATCTCCAGAACAATTCCGGTATAGCCTTCATCAAGCTCTTCTTTTGTTAACTTACGTTTTCCTTGGGCCGGATCATTTAGATAATAGTAATCTCCCTGCTTTCCTTCATAAACGACAAAGTGATTAAAATTCCAGTGAATGATCGCTGGTGTTTTAACTTCTTCAATTAATTTTTTTAAGCTATAACTATACCCTTTAGGATCTAGTCCCATTTTTTTAGCTGCTTTTACAATATTACTAGCTTTAACCCCATCACGAGAAACCCCTGTTTCAAGTCGAAGTTCTTCAAGCGGAACATCTTTACCATAATAACTTAGTATCATCGCTAAAGAAGCAGCACCACATTCCGTTGCTTCCATTTGGAAAACCGTCGGCGTCTTTACACGATGAATATTTTTATGAACTATTTTTTTATCTTCCATATTTTCACCTACTCAACGCCAAATTTTGATTTGATATTTGGAATTAACATACTAATCGGAGCTTTCTTGGCTACAACGATATCCGCCGTAACTGGTGTTCCTCCTTCAGGTTTTGCGTCTCTACCTTGCTTAGTTGACCACCTATAACCACTAGCTGAAGAACTATCAGCTTCCAACTTGCATCTTACTTCAACAACTGGACCGGCAGCGCTAAACAATCTTGCTAAACTTTCGTCTCCTAACACAGAAACCATATCCGCAGAACTTGTTACAGAATCACCGACATAATCAACCATTCCTTCCATATGTCCATACTCCTCTTTGGGAAATGCTGAAACGTAAATATTTGCTGCCATTCCTTCTTTAATCGTCTTAGCTACTTGAATGCCTACATAACTTGTTACATATGCCTGGTTTTTTGCCTCTTTAATCCGTGCGACCATCGTTCCTTTGCCAACAGGCGTACCATTTGTGACAGCTATTGAGTAAACGGTACCATTTGTTGTTGCAACAATATCATTGCCGCCTGCAACCTCAAATAATACTTTTCCTTTTCTTACTTTATCTCCTGATTTAACAAACGCTTTTCTCACAATTCCTTGAGACATCGAGTGAACAGACTGCAAATCACCAACGTTCATATAAATTCCCGAAGCAGTCTCTGTCTTGGGGACAGTACTAACAATAGACCAAATAACTGTTGCCACTACAATCAACCCTGCACCGATAAGAGTCAGCCACGTCATCGGTGAAGCAACAACAACTAACTTATCTAACTGTTCTGGGGAACTTAATTTATCTAATGATTTTTGTCGAAATATTGCCATGTTACCATCTCCTTTTTAATCAATGAATTAATTTAATCAACTATCTTACTCAATCGTTAAAATATCCGCAAAACCACTGATCTCAAAGATCTCCATTACTTCATCACTTACATTTGTTAAAACTTGACTCCCTGATCCTGCACGCAGTTTCTTTTCCATTTTCAAAAAGAAACGCAACCCTGCACTTGAGATATATTCAATATCTTTTAAATTTACGACAACATTTTCATGTCCTTCTAAAGTCTCTTCAATAGAGTTAAGTTGAGGCGCTGTTGTTGTATCAATTCGCCCACTTAAGGTAACAGCTACATCTTTTCCATTTTTTTCTTTATCAATATTTAACATAAATT
>JAIRNX010000042.1 GCA_031257815.1 Lactobacillales bacterium | reverse complement strand
TATATTACACATACATCAGGAAAATACTTCCAACCTATGAATGTGAACTTTGGTATTATCAAAGAATTTCCGGAAAAAATTAGGGATAAACGTTTGCGTTATGAAGCAATTGCCAAACGTGCGCTTAATGATCTTGAAAAATAGACTTTTTCCAAATTTCACACCCTCAAACCAAAATCATTCATCACTCCAAGACAAGTTAACAAGGAGGCTTTCATGCGTTTGGCGTGTAACCTGCTCAACTTATTCAAAAATTTTTCGTTGTTATGTTACACTGAAAGCAAGTTTTAAGAGCATGTTAACAGCTCTGAAGATTTATTCGGAGGATAATGAATTGAGTAAAAGAGATCTTATTTATGGTGGTGTGATTCTTTTTATTATTATTTTAATTTGGTCAATGCTTCGTTTTTTTGTGTTTACGCCAATTAAGATTAATGATACTTTTATGCAGCCATTTTTGATGAAAGATGAGCGAATTTTGGCTTTTAGATTAACAAAAGTTAAGCATTTTGATGTAGTAGCTTTTTCAGATCCGAATAATTCAAAGCAAAAATACGTTAAACGAGTAGTAGGTTTACCTGGTGATGAGGTCCATTTTATGGATGATGTTCTTTATATAAATGGAAATGTGGTTGATGAGCCTTATTTGGAAGATTATAAACAAAAATTAGTTGATGGCGAACCATTTACATCTGATTTTAATCTTGAGCAATTATTTGGAGTTAGCGAAGTTCCTAAAGATAAATTTTTTGTTTTAGGAGATAATCGAAGAGAAGATCGAAATATCAAAGATCAGGGGTTAATTGAAAAGAAGCAGATTATTGGGGAAGCTAAATTTGCCTTTTGGCCTTTTAAATTTTTTGGACCTATTACAAACTCAGTGAAAGATTCTTCAATAGAGATAGGTCTAGCAAAATCTTAAAACTTACTTTTTGAAATGGAAGTGAATACTTTGGCAAAGCCAATTTTAGCAATTGTTGGACGACCTAATGTCGGTAAATCAACTTTATTTAATCGAATTATTGGTGAGAGGGTATCTATTATTGAAGATGTTCCCGGTGTAACGCGAGATCGCATTTATGCAAGTGGCAAGTGGCTAAATCATCATTTTCATTTAATTGACACTGGAGGAATTGATTTAGGTGATGAGCCGTTTTTAGAACAAATTAAACAGCAAGCTCAGATTGCAATTGAAGAAGCAGATGTTATTTTGATGGTGACATCTAGCCGCGAAGGAATTACTGATGCGGATGAGTTGGTTGCCAAAATTTTATATCGCTCAAAAAAGCCTGTGGTTTTGGTTGTTAATAAAGTTGATAATCCTGAAGTGCGCAGCGACATTTATGAGTTTTATTCCTTAGGTTTAGGAGAACCACTTCCTGTTTCTGGGTCTCATGGAATTGGTTTAGGTGATGTTTTAGAAAAAATTATCAAACTTTTTCCAACAAACGAAGAAGAAGAAGATTTAAAGCTTATTAAGTTTAGTTTGATTGGGCGCCCTAATGTTGGAAAGTCTTCATTAATTAATGCTCTTTTAGGCGAAGAGCGCGTTATTACCTCGCCTATTGCCGGAACAACGCGGGATGCGATCGATACTTATTTTAGCGATTCTTCCGGTCAAAATTTTCAAATGATTGATACTGCGGGGATGCGAAAACGCGGCAAAGTATATGAAATGCTGGAAAAGTACTCTGTGATGCGAGCAATGCGGGCGATAGATCGTTCGGATATTGTGTTGATGGTTTTAAACGCTGATGAGGGTATTCGTGAGTATGATAAACGTATCGCTGGTTTTGCGCATAAAGCAGGACGGGGAATAATTCTTGTGGTCAACAAATGGGATTTGGTTGAAAAAGAAACCAGTACGATGAGTCAGTTTGAGCAAGAAATTCGTGATGAGTTTCAATATTTGGATTACGCTTTGATTATTTTTGTTTCTGCGAAAACAAAGCAGCGGTTAAATAAACTATCTGAGTTGATTAAACAAGTGAGCGTAAATCAGAACTTACGTGTTTCTTCAAGCTTGTTAAATGATATAGTGATGGACGCCGTGGCAATTAATCCGGCGCCGACGGATAAAGGCAAGCGTTTAAAAATTTTTTATGTAACACAAGTTGCAGTTAAGCCTCCGACTTTTGTGATTTTTGTTAATGAAGAAGAGTTAATGCATTTTAGTTATAAGCGTTTTTTGGAAAATCAAATTCGCAAAGCTTTTCCTTTTGAAGGTACACCCATCCGCTTGTTAACAAGGAAGCGTAGATAGACCTAGTATAGTATGAGGAGATCTAATAAAAATGGAGTAGCGTAGATGAAAGATGCCGAAGATATTCTCAAAAAAATAAATTCACAATCAAGAGTAAATTATGATTATTTTGGCAGTACATTAACTATTTCGCCACGAAAAAATAGCCAGACAATTAATGAAATTGGTTTAGATATGCAAAAAATTTACGACGTTAATTATCTGCCAAGTGATTTTAAGAAAAATAATGGCTATCAGCGTTCAATTGAGATGTGCAAGGAGTATGATATTTATCGCCAATCATACTGTGGTTGTGTGTTTTGTGCTAGAGC
>JAIRNX010000003.1 GCA_031257815.1 Lactobacillales bacterium | reverse complement strand
TTGGGTAAGCTATGGAGGAATGGGATTAATTTTAAGTTTAGTTTATATGCACACTAAACGTTTGGAAGTAAATATCTGTGTGCATTTTTTATGGAATCTATTTGCAGCTATTATGATGTTTTAAAATGTGAATCGCTTGCGCTGCGTATGTACATAAAAAATTAAAAAACTTTTTTATAAAATTTGACAAAATTATTTATTTATAGTAAATTTCTCATTGTTTAAAAATAATTATTAGGAGGGAAACAATGAATTTACAAAATAAGATCTGGAAATGTGCCAAAATAGGAATTACCGTTAATTTTATGATAATAGCACTTAGTGTAAGGGCATTTGCTGATGGAAAAGATGATCCACCTACAAGTGAGGAGGGGGCAGCAGCATTACAAACTGCTACTACTGACGATGGCAGTGGTAGCGCAGAAGCATCACAAACGACTGGGAATGCTAGAGAGCGTTTAGAGGCAGAAATCGCCCAAGCTAATGAAAGATTACAAGAAATAGAGACTCGTTTGGCTGCTTTAGCTATTGAGATAGAAGAAAAAAATGCTCAAATTAAACAAATTGCAGAAGCTGCAAATCAAATAAAAGCGGAAATTGCTTCTTTACATGCACAAACCAAAGCTAAAGACGGAGAGATCAAACAAGTAGATGAAGAATTAAAACAATTAGAAATAAAAACTAAGCAGTTTATCGCATCTTTAAAAGTAACTGATCCGGAAATGCCACAAAAAATAGATGAATTAAGGCAATTAGTAGCTGAAGAAGAACAACCACAACTGGCACAACAACGGCAAAAGCTTATTTTAGAAAAAGATGAACTTGCCGCTCAAACTCAACAAGTTAAAGATAGAAAGTCTGAACAAAGTCAACAAGCACAAAGGCTTAAAATAAAAAATTCTGAATTAGGCATTCAACTTCAACAAATCAAAATGGAAAAAACTAGTGCATCTGCTAAAGTCAAACAATTAACAGCAGAATTACGACAATTGAAAGCAAAAAAATAAAAAGATTTATATAAATTTAGGAGCTTTTTGTGTGCCCTACATGGGATGGGGTAGGAGTTTGCCGGTATAAAACCCACTATAGGGCACATTGATATTGTATCTTTAGTAATTTTCATGATTTTAGTTTTGGGACAGATCTATTAAATGAATCCCGTTACACAAATTGTAATCAAATAAGCTCAAAACAATTTAGGAAACTTGCCAGGTTTTTGAGCTATTTTTTCACAATTTGAGACTGGCGCACGGCTTTCAGGTGTCGGATAAAGATAAAATACTCCCAGTAGTTTTCTTTCACCAAAACGTAAAAATAGTGGTGCTATTTCGAGGCTCCCGTTCCTTGCGATTTGTAATCAAGTAAAACTTGAACAAATCGTAAGGAAGGGGGCAGGTCTTTTAACGCTAAAGCTGTGCTTTTAGGTAATGGATTAAAGAAATTTTATTTTCAAAATTTCTTACAAAGTGCTAAAAATTAACATAAATTTCGCCATTATGGAGATCATTAACATACTCTAAGTGCATAAAAAAAATAACGAAAGAGGTTCTAAATGGAAATTTTTAAAATTAATAATCAATTGACAGAAGCCAAGGATACTATCTCAAGTTTCAGGAGGTCTCTTTGATTTAGATCAGTTGGAAGCTGATATTGCTGAAAATGAATATCAGATGAGTAAGGCGAACTTTTGGGATAATGGTCAAGAAGCACAGAAATTAATTGATAAGACAAATGTTCTTAAAGCTATTTATCAGTCATTTATGGATTTAAGTGAGGAATTTGAAGAGTTGGTTATTCTTTTTGAGATGTTGCAAGAAGAGGCTGAGGCTGATGATGAGATTCAAAATGAGTTAGAAGAGCGATTAATAACACTTGGCGATAATTTAAAAGCATATGAGTTAGCTCAGCTTTTAAATCAACCTTATGACGCCAATAACGCATTATTAGAAATTCATCCTGGCGCTGGCGGAACAGAGTCGCAGGATTGGGGCAGTATGTTGCTTCGAATGTATATGCGTTGGGCGGATAAGCATCATTTTGATATCGAAACTTTGGACTATCAAACGGGTGAAGAGGCTGGGATTAAAAGTGTGACCTTGTTGATTAAAGGGCATAATGCGTATGGTTACTTGCGTAGTGAAAAAGGCGTGCATCGTTTGGTGCGCATTTCTCCTTTTGACTCTGCCAAGCGGCGCCATACTTCTTTTTCTTCAGTTGATATCATGCCAGAGCTTTCTGAAGATGTTGAAGTTAAGATTAATCCTGATGATCTAAAAGTTGATGTTTACCGTGCTAGTGGTGCTGGTGGACAGCATATTAATAAAACTTCTAGTGCAGTGCGGATTACGCATTTGCCAACAGGGATTGTGGTGCAGTCTCAAGCGCAACGTTCGCAGTTTCAAAATCGTGATCAAGCGATGGGGATGTTAAAAGCAAAGCTGTATCAGTTGGAACTTGATAAAAAAGCGCAAGCAGCAGCAGCTTTAAAAGGTGAACAATTGGAGATTGGCTGGGGATCGCAAATTCGCTCATATGTTTTTCATCCGTATTCGATGGTAAAAGATCATCGAACAAACTTTGAAACAGGAAACACTCAAGCAGTGATGGATGGCAATTTGGATGGTTTTGTTGATGCCTATTTAAAAATGCAATTAAATCAGAATTAGGTTATGCACATTCTTTGAAATATATTTGTAATAATAAAATGTTACGCTTGCTGGGCTAAAATTAAATTTATCTTCAAAACATTCAGGAGGAAATTATTCTCATGAGCATGATTGAGATGCAAGATGTCATTAAAAAGTACAGCAATGGCACAACAGCCATAAGAGGACTTGACGTAAGCATTGACCAAGGAGAATTTGTCTATGTGGTTGGTCCGTCCGGTGCGGGAAAATCAACCTTTGTTAAATTAATGTATCGTGAAGAAAAAGCAACAGAGGGCAAAATTTTTGTTGCTAACTGGAACTTAATAAAATTAAAAAATCGCGAAGTGCCGTTTTTGCGGCGCGAAGTGGGCGTGGTGTTTCAGGATTATAAGTTGTTACCAAAGAAAACGGTATATGAAAATGTTGCTTATGCTATGCAAGTTATTGGTAAGAAACCCAAAGATATTAAAAAGCGAACAATGGAAGTTTTAGATTTAGTTGGTTTAAAACATAAAGTGCGGATGTTCCCAGATGAGTTATCTGGTGGTGAACAGCAACGTGTAGCAATTGCTCGCGCGATTGTTAATACACCTAAAGTTTTAGTGGCTGATGAGCCTACAGGAAATTTGGATCCAGAGAATTCTTGGGAAATTATGAATCTTTTGGAACGTATTAATCTACAAGGAACAACGGTAATAATGGCTACTCATAATTCCCAAATTGTAAATACATTACGTCACCGTGTTATCGCAATTGAAAATGGTCGCATTATTCGCGATCAACTGGAAGGAGAATATGGTTACGATGATTAAAGTACTTTTACGACATGTTTGGGAAAGTCTGAAAAGTTTAAAACGTAATAGTTGGATGACCGTAGCCTCCACTTCAGCAGTAACGATTACTTTAATTTTAGCTGGTGTTTTTTTGACAATCATTATGAATATAACGAAGGTTGCTTCGGATATTGAAAATGATGTAAATGTTACGGCTTTTATCGATATTGGAACGGGTAAAGAAGAAATCGATGCACTTAAAAAAGAGATCCAAAAAGTGAATCATGTTAAAAAGATTAAATTTTCTGGAAAAGATGATCAGTTAAAAAATATTCGAGCGGTTTTGGGAGATGCTTGGGAGTTATTTCAAGGGGACAGCAATCCGCTTTATGATATTTTTATTGTTAGTACGGATAGTCCTAGTAATACTAAGGAAGTTGCGAAGAAAATTGGTGGTATCAAGCATGTTTATAAGGCAGATTATGGTGGAGCAAGTTCAGATCGTTTAATTGCTTTTACGAAAAATATTCAAACTTGGGGCTTGGGTGCTGCTGCTTTGTTGTTATTTGTGGCGATTTTCTTAATTTCGAATACAATTCGAATTACGATTATTTCTCGGCAAACGGAGATTCAAATTATGCGTTTAGTTGGTGCGCAAAATGGTTTTATCCGTTGGCCTTTTTTTCTTGAAGGAGCATGGATCGGTTTGATTGGCGCGATTGTGCCGGTTGTGCTTATTTGGATTAGTTATAAAACCATTTATGGAGTGTTAAATCCAGAGTTAATGCGTTCGCATTATTCAATGTATAGTCCAGGAAGCTTTTTACCACAAATTACAAGTTTAGTTACATTAATTGGAATTTTTATTGGATCATTTGGTTCTGTGATTGCAATGCGTAGATTTTTGAAATTATAGTATATTATGATACAACCTTTCGCTTTGCTGCAAGGTTGTATCTTTTTATGTGATGGAAAAATTTTCGAAGAAAATTTTAGAGCTATTAGAGCTACTTATATATTTAATAGTTAGCTCGCCTATCAAAATACACCTCTGCAGCTTTAGGGCCTGTTAACGATCTCTCTATTGATGAATTTTTTGAGAAATTTTTATGTATTTTTAGGAAAAAAACGCAGGTTTAGCGGTGCTAAATCGAGGCTTTTTGACAAAGAAAGGCACAAAATTACCAAAAAAGTCGCAATTATGGAGATCGTTAACAGGTTCTAGGCGAAGAGGTGTGCCCAATTATCTTTTTGGCGAAACGATTTTCAAACATTGTAAGAACATATTAACAATCTCTTTAGGGGGAACTGTTAATATGTTCTAGAGTAGCAGGTGAATTTATGAAAGCGAATTATTTATTAAAAAAAGAAGCAAAAGCTATTTTATCGGGTAATCGTCTTGCGTTTGCTATGCTGTCTTTTGTGCCATTTTTGTATAACGGCGGAAATTTTTTTAGTTGGTGGTCTAATAAATTGTATAATCGACAAACTTTCTTTCATCAAATAGATGATTTTAAAGTTACTTTTTCAACATCAAATTTTAACTTTTTCTATTTTACAGATATGTATTATTCAAAGCTGTTTTTTCATATTTGTGCCGTGATTTTATTTTTATTTTTTTTAACGTGGATAAGATGGCTTGCTTTGGGATTAATACGTAAAGAAATACCATATGTGCAGGGATATCTTGCGAGATTTTCTCCGCTTAATAAACCATTTGTTTTTTTAGGAGCCTTAATTTTTCAGGGGATTTATTTGTTTTTTTGGACGCTGCTGTTTTTCATCCCTGGTTGTGTAAAATATTACTCTTATGCGATGACTTATTTTATTTTAAAAGAAGAAGGGATAACTGTTGATGAAGCGATTACGCGTAGCCGCAAACTGATGCATGGGCATAAGCTTCGTTTGCTTTTACTAGATGTCAGTTTTCTTCCGTGGTACATATTGACTGTGATCACTTTCGGTCTAGCATCATTTTGGACAATGCCATATATTTTGGCGACTAAAGCAGCATTTTACGAAAATTTAACGATGAAAAAGGGCGGTTAAATTTCTTTTTTTTTGCTAAAGAAGCCTAGACCAAAAGAAACGGTGCTTTCAGTTTTGTTAAAAATACGTTTAAAGTTTGCATGATGTCGGATCCAAATGAAACTTGCTAAAGCGATGATAATAATATCTAGTAAAGGGTCAAAATTTGGGACAATAAACCAGTGAAACATAGGTGATAGCAATACTAAAATTACCGTACTTACGGAAACACCTAGACTGGCAAAACTGACCATACTGGTTAGAAAAAGGAAAAGTGAAAAAACAACAATAACAAAAATAAAAAGCCAAGGATTATATCCTAGTAATAGCCCTCCACTAGTTGCAACTGCTTTTACGCCTTTAAAGTGGGCAAAGATAGGAAAGGTGTGTCCAAGTACAGCGCAGGCGCCAAAAATTAAAGGATTTACTTCTTGTATATGAAAGATTAAAGGCAAAATAGTGGCAAGAGCTCCTTTAAGCATATCTAATATTAAAACAATAATTCCTGATTTTACTCCTAATACACGAAATGTGTTAGTTGCGCCTGTATTGCCAGAGCCGCATTTGCGAAGATTTTTATGGAAAAATATTTTCCCAATCCATAAACCAAAAGGTATGGAACCAATTAAGTATGCTAGTAACAGTAGTGATGGTAGTTTCATAAATTAAATATCTCCTCAGCAGATTCTTAGAACATGTTACAAGTTCTAAGATCGTTAATATGCTCTAAAATGCAAGTATCACCGAAAAGTGTATCATGGTTTAGAATATATGAAAAGGCGACCAATGATTGCGCAAATACTTTCGTAGCGTGATTTGTTTTCCTGAAATAAAGTTTATTTCAGAGTACCCTGAAAATATAAAAGTATATGTTAAAGTTTGAAAGGAGTCGACTTTTATGCCAAGCTTGTTTTCAAGAAGTGGTAATCGTTTTGCCTCATCTGGTGTAATTGAAATACTTCCATCAGAAGTAATTGATAGTATATGGTTTATAATAGATGCGGATTTACAAGGTTTTTATGAATTGAATGATTTATTAGTATTTGAACTTATAAATAATTTTGGAAATTTAACTTTTCGTTTTTCACAAAAATCGGAGATTACTTTGATGGAAATTGATACTAAATTTGGTTATTCTCCACTTTATCCCTTTAAAATTTTTGTCGGTGATGATAGTAATAAACAGACAATTTTTTTACCAAAAGAATTTAAAACATAAGTAAGTTTTATAGTCTGTTTAAAATCAACGATAGAAGGGACATTGACGCATGGAAAATAGAAGAAATCTTGTTTGGCATAATTTAGCTTTAATGAGTTTTGTGGTTGTTTGGGGTTTTGCTAATATTGTCAATAACTTTGCCAATCAAGGTTTAACTGTTGTTTTTTCATGGATTTTGATTTTTGGTTTATATTTTATTCCGTATGCTTTGATGGTTGGAGAGCTGGGTTCCACTTTTAAAGATGGTGCAGGCGGTGTATCTAGTTGGGTAAAAAGTACGACAACTAAACGTTTAGCTTACTTGGCAGGATGGACTTATTGGGTAGTTCATGTTCCTTACTTGGCACAAAAACCACAAGGGATTTTAGTTGCTTTAGGTTGGGTTGTGCGTCAAAATGGTGAATTAACAAATCAGCTTTCAACTTTAATTTTGCAAGCTATTTGCTTAACAATTTTTATATTCTTTTTATGGCTGGCTTCTAGAGGAATTTCAGCACTTAAAAAAATTGGAACTATTGCGGGGATGGCAATGTTTGTCATGAGCATTCTCTATATTTTATTGATGATTGCTGCACCTGCTATTCGTGGAGTACATATTGCAACACCAAATATGAATTTACGCTCATTTATTCCAAAGTTTGATTTTCAATATTTTACAACGATTTCAATGCTGGTTTTTGCTGTCGGTGGTGCGGAAAAAATTTCCCCTTATGTCAATGATACGAAAGATCCTTCAAAGAATTTTCCTCAAGGCATGATCGCTTTAACCGTAATGGTGGCTGTTAGCGCTATTTTAGGTTCAGTTGCGATGGGAATGATGTTTGATGCAAATCGTATTCCTAAAGATTTGATGATGAATGGAGCGTATTATGCTTTTCAAAAATTGGGAAGCTACTATGGTTTAGGTAACTTTTTATTGATTGTTTATGCGATTGCTAATTTTTTGGCTCAAGCAGCAGCTTTAACTTTTTCAATTGACGCTCCTCTTCGTGTATTAATCAATGACTCTGATGCAGAATTTTTGCCTAAGAAGATGCGTAAAGTTAATGAGCGCAAAACACCAGTGAACGGTTATCTTTTGACTTTGGTTTTAGTAAGTTTGATTATTATGATCCCCTCTTTTGGAATTGGAAATATGACCGAACTTTATAACTGGTTGTTAAATTTAAACTCTGTTGTGATGCCCATGCGTTATTTATGGGTGTTCTTTGCTTACTTTATGTTGAAAAAATTACGAGAAAAACGAAATTTAGAAAGTGAATATCAATTTGTTAAAAGTTCAATTTTGGGCCGAATGTTTGGCGGTTGGTGTTTTGTATTAACAGCTTTTGCTTGTATTTTAGGTGTTGTACCAAAAAGTTTAAAAGTGGGTGCTGGTGATTGGTGGTTTCAGTTAACTTTAAACATCGTTACACCATTTATTTTACTGGCATTAGGTTTGTTAATGCCTGCAATTGTCAAATTGGGAAAACGTAAGGAAAGAGGATAACAATGACATCAGTGGTTGTTGTAGGGACACAATGGGGGGACGAAGGAAAGGGTAAGATTACAGACTTTCTTTCAGAAAATGCAGAGGTTATTGCTAGATATCAAGGCGGAGATAATGCAGGGCATACGATTATTATTGATGGCGTTAAATACAAACTTCATCTTATTCCCTCGGGAATTTTTTACAAAGACAAAATCAGCGTGATTGGTAATGGCATGGTTGTCAATCCAAAGTCTTTGATTGAGGAATTGGTT